>NZ_JBHWLY010000013.1:28098-93978 GCF_042730435.1 Nocardioides sp. NPDC059952
GCGCTCGGTGGGCGAACTGTTCCGCACCCTCGACAACGCCTACGGCGGCGGCCACGCCCGCCGGGCCGCCGCGACCCCCGCCGCCCCCGCCCCACCCCCCCCCCCCCCCCAACCCTTTCTTGGGGGGGGCTCTTTTTTTGTTGGCGGGCCCCAACAACCGTCTGCCCCCCCCCCACAACTACCGATTCGGCCGCCGTTTCTGCGGTCTCGGCTCGGGGGCGCTACACGTGCCCCGTCGCCGAGGCCCGGCGCCTGGAGAGCGCGTCGACGCTGGCCGCGACCAGGAGGACCAGGCCGGTGACCATCCAGACGGTGCCCTGGGGCTGGTCGAGCAGACCCATCCCGTTGTCGATGACTGCCACGACGGTGCCACCGATGACGGCGTCGATGACCCGGCCCTTGCCCCCGAAGAGCGAGGTGCCGCCGATGACGGCTGCGCCCACGGCGTACAGCAGGGTCGTCTCGCCGCCCGTGTTCGGGTTCACCGAGTTGGTCCGGCTGGCGATCATGATGCCGGCCACCGCCGCCATGGTGGAACAGAGGACGAAGCAGGACAGGCGCACCCGGAACACGTTGATCCCGGCCCGCCGTGCCGCCTCGGCGTTGCCGCCGACGGCGTAGACGTGCCGGCCCCAGCCTGTGCGGGTCAGCACGAACGTGAGCATGATCAGCAGGCCGACGATCACCACCAGCGAGACCGGCACCCCCTTGAGCGAGGTCAGCGCCGGGTTGCGGCTGCGCTCGACGGAGAGGTAGCCGACCACCGCGAGCACCACGACCGTCAGCAGCCCGGTCTTCAACGCCCAGAGCAGGATCGGCTGCACGGTGAGGTTCTTGGCGCGGCGGCGAGCATCGGTGACGTACGTCGAACCCGCATAGCCCACGATGCAGACGACGCCGAGCACCCAGCCGAGCCAGACCGGCAGGTTGGCGTTGTTGAGGCCGTTGATGAAGTCGTTGCGGATGGGGATCGTCCCACCCTCGCCGATCATCGTCAGGAGCACGCCCTGCAGCCCGAGGAACGCGGCCAGCGTGACCACGAACGACGGGATCCCGAGCCTGGCCACCAGCAGCCCGATGAGCAGGCCGATCACCGCTCCGGTGAGGAGAGCCGCCAGCAGCGCCGGGATCAGGGGCCACTCCTGCCGGGTCAGGCACACCCCGAGCACCCCGGCGCACGTCCCACCCGCGAACCCGGCCGACAGGTCGATCTCGCCCAGCAGCAGCACGAAGACCAGACCCATCGCGAGCACGGTCACGCCTGCCGACTGGCCGATCAGGTTGGCGAAGTTGAACGAGTTGGTGAACTGCTCCGGACGCAGCGCGGAGAAGACCACGACCAGTGCGATCAGGCCCAGCACCGCCGGCAGCGAACCGACCTCACCGCCCTTGAGCTTGGCCATGTAGGCCCGGAAGATCCCGGCGAGCGAGTTGTCGGGCTCCGGGTCCGGTGCCGCGGCGACGGTCGGGTCATCGGTGTCGGTGCTCATGCCGCCACCTCCGTAGCGCAAGCGCCAGAATACGGACGCGGCGGCCTGAGGCCTACTGTCGCTCGCTGGCGCTCGCTCATGCCGCACCTCCCTCGGGAACGACGCCCGTGGTGATCGCCTGCACGACCCGCTCGCGCGTGGTGGAGGCGGCCTCGATCTGCCCGACCATGGCGCCCAGATACAGGACCGCGATGTCGTCGGCGACCTCGAAGACGTCGTTGAGGTTGTGGCTGATCAGCAGGACGCCGAGACCCCGGTCGGCCAGGCGCCGCACCAGCCGGAGCACCTGCTCGGTCTGCGCCACGCCGAGAGCCGCGGTCGGCTCGTCGAGGATGACCAGCTTCGAGTTCCACAGCACGGCGCGGGCGATCGCCACCGTCTGGCGCTGGCCGCCGGAGAGGGAGGCCACCGGCGTACGCACCGATTTCAGCGTACGCACCGAGAGACCGTCGAGGGTCTCGCGAGCGCGCTGCTCCATGCTGTCCTCGTCGACCAGCCGGAGCCGTTTCATCTCCCGGCCGAGGAACATGTTGTGGACGACGTCGAGGTTGTCGCACAGCGCAAGGTCCTGGTAGACGACCTCGATCCCGAGGGCGGCGGCGTCCTTGGGGTTGGTCACCTTCACCGGCTCCCCCTCGAAGAGGTAGTCACCGGCGTCGAAGAGATGGATCCCGGCCATGCCCTTGACCAGGGTGCTCTTGCCGGCACCGTTGTCGCCGACGAGCGCGGTGACCCGGCCCGCCTGGACCGAGAGGTCCACTCCGCGCAGGACCTGCACGGCGCCGAAGGACTTCTCGACGCCGTGCAGCTCCAGCAGCGAACTCACTGAGGCACGCCGTTCTCGGTGCACAGGTCGGCGATCGCGCCGGCGCACACCTCCGCGGCGTCGGCCTGACCGTCCTCGACGACCGTCTTGACAGTGTCCTTGGTGACCCAGACGGGCTCGGCGAGCACCGAGGGCACGTCCTTGCCGGCCTCGGTGTCCTCCACCGAGCCGGTGGCCAGCTCCGCGGCGGCGTCCTTGTCACCCTCGATCAGCGCGATCGCCAGGTCGGAGGCGGCCTTGGCCTCGAGCTCGGTGTTCTTGTAGACGGTGCCGCACTGGAAGCCCTGCAGGATGTTCTGCAGACCCTCGACCGAGGCATCCTGGCCGGTCACCGGGATCTTGCCCTGCGCGTTGTTGGCCTTCAGCCGGGCGATGATGCCGCCGGCCATGGTGTCGTTGGCGGAGATGACGCCGTCGATCTTTCCGTCGTTGGCGGTGTACATCTGGTCGAAGACCTCACCGGCCTTGGTGGCGTCCCACTCCCCCGACTGGTCACCGACGAGCTTGTAGGTGCCGTCGTCGATCTTCGGCTGGAGCGCCTTCTGGTAACCCGACTTGAACAGCGCCGCGTTGTTGTCGGTGGCCGCACCGTTGACGAAGACGATGTTGCCCTTGGTCTTGCCCATCTCGGTCAGGCACGCGTCCAGCCCGGCGCCCATCAGCTCGCCGACCTTCACGTTGTCGAAGGAGACGTAGTAGGAGGCACCACCGTTGAGCGTCAGCCGGTCGTAGTCGATGCTCGTCACGCCCGCGTCCGCCGCCTTCTTCAGGCAGGCAGCACCCGACTCGGAGTCGAGGTTGGTGATGATGATGACCTTGACGTTCTCGTTGATCATGCTGTCGCACAGCTGACCGAACTTGGCGGTGTCGCCCTGGGCGTTCTGGATCGTGGCCTCGAGGCCGGCATCGGCGAACGCCTTCTCGAGGTTGGGCCGGTCCTGGGACTCCCATCGGGGAGACGTGGTCGCGTCGGGCAGGATCACTCCGACATCGGTGCCGCCCGAGTCTCCTGACCCGCCGTCGTCATCCGAGCCTCCACATGCCACGAGCGATGCGGTCGACAGGGTCGCCACCGCTGCGACCGCCATCAGGCGGCCGATCTTGTGCGTGTTCATCGTCGAACTCCTCAGTCCTGAGTGTGATCTATGTCACGTCGGGGTGCAACCTATCTCCTTCAGCAGCGATATGAAGCGGTTCTGAGGAGATCTCGACGGCGGATTGATAACGCCCGTACGCCTTCACGTCACCACTGCTCGTTACGGTGCGACGGCTCCCGCCCGTCAACGCCCACTAGAACAGCGATCACGTGACCGCCACCTCGGATTTCCGCACGCCCACGACCAGCCGGGCCGACAGCGAGCCCAACAGCCCCAAATCTGGGCACACCTCAGGACACATCAGCGAGATCCACGGCCTGCGAGGTATCGCCCTGGCCCTCGTCGTCGCCTTCCATCTCTTCGGCAACGGCCGGGTCTCCGGCGGGATCGACGTCTTCCTGGTGGTCTCCGGCTTCCTCGCCACCCGCTCGCTGGTGGGCAGGGCCGAACGCAACCAGGTCAGGCTGGGCGAGCACTACGGACGTACGTTCGCGCGGCTCGCCGCGCCGGCGCTGATCGTGCTGGCCTCGACGGCCGCGCTCATGGTGGCCTTCATCCCGCAGACGCTGTGGACGCAGACGACCCGCGAGCTCATCGCGGCCGCGACCTACACGCTCAACTGGGAGCTCATCGCCAGCCAGCTCTCCTACGGTGCCGCGGGGCCGTCCTCGACGCCGGTGCAGCACTTCTGGTCGCTCGCGGTGCAGGGGCAGTTCTTCCTGCTGTGGCCACTGGTGGTCGTCGGGCTCGCCCTGACCCTCCGCCTCGTGGCCCGCGGCCGACTGCGCGGACAGCTCAGCCTCGCGCGGGTGCTGTTCGTGCTGACCGCGGCGGCGTTCACGCTCTCCTTCGCCTACGCGATCAAGGTCTCCGGGGCCGACCAGGCGGCTGCGTACTTCAATTCCGTCACCCGCTTCTGGGAGATCGCCGCCGGTGCCCTCACCGCGCTGGCCCTGCGCCGCCTGAGCCTGCCCGGGAAGATCAAGCCGTACGCCGCGTGGGCCGGCCTCGCCCTCGTCGTGACCTGCGGTTTCGTGATGGACGGCGCGGACCACTTCCCGGGGCCGCTGGCCCTGTGGCCGGTCGCCGGTGCGCTGCTGGTGATGGCCGGTTCCACCTCGTCGCCACGCGGGCCGCGGCGCCTGCTGGAGACCCGTCCGCTGCGGTTCGTCGCCGACATCTCCTACGAGCTCTACCTGTGGCACTGGCCGCTGCTGATCGCGTGGCTCTACTACACCGGCGGGGAGCAGCTCACCGTCGCCTCGGCCGCCGGCGTGCTGGTCGTCTCGACGTTGCTCGCCTGGGCGACCAACCGGCTCGTCACCCGCCAGGTCCAGACGTACGTCATCAGGCCCGGCGGCCCGCGAGCCCTGGTCGCCACCCTGGCCGCCCTCGTGGTCGCGGTCGGGGCCGGCTGGAGCGGCCTGGTCGCGATCGCCCACTCCGAGGACCGGGCGATCGCGGCGGCGGCCAGGCTCGCCAGCGCCGACCCCTATACGACCGAGTGCCTGGGTGCGGCCTCGCTGGCGGCGACCTCCACGGGAGGCCCGTGCCGCAACCCCGACCTACGCGGTGAGCTGATCCCGGCGGTCGCCGCGATCGGCGCGGACGACGAGAACCGGGGCCAGTGCTGGTCCTTCGAGGAGCGGCCGGTGCGGTTCACGGCCTGCCCGAACGGGTCGGTCGACGGCTACCGGAAGCGGCTGCTGATGGTCGGCGACTCCCATGCCGTCGCCCCGGTCGGCGCGCTCGACCTGATCGGCAAGCAGCGCAACTGGCGCATCGACGTCGCCGCCCGCGCCGCCTGCCACTGGAACGCGCGGCCCCTCGGGAAGGACATCGCCGATAACCGCCCCGCCTGCGCAGAGTGGAACCGGCAGCTCGAGGCCTACCTGCGTGCTCCCGAGCAGAAGGATCTCGACGCCATCATCGTGACCCACTCGGCCCGGAAAACGACCCAGCCGCTGGCCGGCGAGACGCCCTACGACGCCACCGTCGACGGCCTCGTCGCGGCGTGGAGCCACCGGCCCTCGAAGGACATCCCGGTGATCGCGCTCGTCGACAACCCGATGTTCGAGCCCGACAACGCCGCCTACCTCCGCACCACGCTGGGCTGCATCCAGCGGCACTCCCCCGAGACCGCCGGCGAGGCGTGCGGGCGGCCGCGCACCGACGTACTCGTCAAGGATCCGCACCGCGACGCGGTCCTTCGCGATCCCAACGCGCACCTGGTCGACCTGACCCGCCTGTTCTGCGGGGACGAGGTCTGCCCGGCGGTGATCGGCAACGTGATCGTCTACCGCGACGGCAACCACATCACCGCGCGCTACGCCCGCACCCTGGCGCCCTACCTCAGCCAGGAGCTCGCCCGGGTCATCGGCTAACGGGCCACGGCGAGCGCGTCGATCTCGACGAGCATCTCCGCACGCGGCAGGCCGGTCATCACGGTGGTGCGGCACGGGAGGATGCCGCCCTCGGCGACCCGCGATCCGATGAACTCGCCGTAGGCGTCGTTCATCGCGGCGAAGTCGTCGCGGGTGGTCAGGTAGACCCGGAGCATGAGTACGTCCTCAAAACCCGCGCCGGCGGCGGCCAGGATGGCCTCCACGTTCTGAAGGGTGCGGACGGTCTGGGCCTTCACGTCGCCGGGGAACAGATATTCGTTCGTGTCGGGGTCGACCGGACCCTGGCCGGAGACCTGGATCAGGCCGCCGCGGACCACGCCCTGGGAGAAGGTGTGCGCGGGGGCAGGCGCCTGGTCGGTGGAGATGCGGATGTCGGACATGTGGTTCCTCTCGGGTGGTGTCATGAGCTCGGGCCGGCCCAGTCGGCGGAGATCGCTTCGGTGGCGGCGAGGAGCTGCGGCACCAGGGCGCGCACCCCCTCGCGGGGCAGGATGACGTCGGGCACGGAGACGGAGACCGCTGCGACCACGCGCCCGGCCTCGTCGCGCACGGGCGCCCCGACGCAGTTGATGAAGTCCTCGTGCTCGGCGGCGTCCTCGGCCCAGCCCTGTTCGCGGGTGCGGGCGAGCACCTCGCGGTAGCCCGCCGCGTCGGCGATGGTGCGGCTGGTGAAGGGCCGGAAGTCGATGCCCGCGATCACGGCGTCGCGCTCCCCCGGCGGCAGATCGGCGACCAGCACCTTGCCGACCGCGGTCGCGTGCAGCGCGGCGGGCAGCCCGACGCGGGAGTACATCCGCACGGCGTGGGTGCTCTCCACCTTGGCCAGATAGATGGCCGTGCCGTTCTCGTAGGCGGCCAGGTGGACGGCCTGGCCGCCCGTCTCGGCCGCGAGCCGGGTCAGATGGGGCTGGGCCACGTCGCGGATCGCGTGCTGGGCGAGCGCGGCGCCGCCGAGCGCGAACAGCCGGGAGCCGAGGTGGTAGCGCTGGCGGTCGTCGCGGCGTACGAACCGGTCGGCCTCCAGGGTGTGCAGCAGCCGCATCGCGGTGGTCTTGTGGACCTCGAGGCTGGCGGCCACCTGGTCGAGGGAGCGCTCGCCCTCACCGAGCTCGATGAGGATCTGCAGCGCACGGGAGAGACTCTGGCTCATCGGATCTCCTCGTGGGCCGCGAGCGCCGGGGAGTCGATGCCGGCGGCGCTCACCCGGGTCGCGGCCCAGTCGTCCTCGGAGCACTCGAGCAGCCGCTCACGTACGTCCTCGGGCGGCGGTTTCGCATGGTCACCGGCCACGGCCAGCACGCCTGCCGCGACCAGGTGGCCCTGCCGCAGCCGGCCCACCGGACCGGCGCCGTCGACGAGCGCGGCGAGGTAGCCGGCCGCGAAGCCGTCACCGGCGCCCACCGGCTCCACGACGTCGACACGGAGGGCGGGCACCTCGGTCCTGCGCCCGTCCGGGTCGTGCTCCCCGGCGGCGTGCGAGTCGGCCTTGAGCACGAGTCGCGGACGATCGCCCAGGAGCTCGCGGAGGTCCTCGGGGGTGTGCACGCCGAGCGCGGCGCGTGCCTCGTCGGCGCCGAGCAGGACGACGTCGGCAGCTCGGAGCAGGTCGAGCAGCGGCGCGATGCCTCGTCCGGCCCACAGGGCCGGTCGCCAGTTGAGATCGACGCTGAGCCGGAAGCCGAGCTCGTCGCGCAACGCCAGCAGGCGGGCGACCAGCGCCGATCCGTACTCGAGGATGCCGAGAGTGATGCCGGAGGTGTGCACGACCTCGGCCATGGCCAGCACGCGCGCGACCGCGGGGCGATCGAGCAGGTCGGCATCCATCGCGGCGGCCGCGGAGCCCGCCCGGTAGTAGTGCATGCGGCTGCCGCCGGGGGCGGGCTCCTTCAGGTAGAGCCCCGTCGGCCGCTCGGGATCGCGCTCCGCCTCGACGTCCACGCCGCGGGCGATCAGGTCCTCGGTCACGACGTCGCCGAACGGGTCCCGGCCGAGCCGGGACACCCAGGCGGTCCGCACACCGAGGCCGGCCAGGGCTCCGGCCACGTTGGCCTCGGCGCCACCGACCGAACGTCGCAGGGTCGTCGCCGCGGCGAGCGACTGGTCGCCCTCCGGACGCAGCACGACCATCGCCTCCCCGAGACAGACCACTCGCACGTCTCCGCTACTGCCCACGGATGGAGCTCCTCCCCTGTTGGTTCTCCGCCGGACCGTTGACGCCCGGTGTGGCCGATGCTACAACTAACGAATCGAATTACGCAATCGCCGTTGCATAATGTGCAACGCAGGAAGGACGGGTCATGGATCACCCGGCAGCCCACATCGACACGGCGGCCGTCGCGGCACTGCGCGAGGAGCGGGTCGACTGGCGCCACAAGGCGATCCCACCCGCGCTGTGGGGACGTACGGTCGCCGAGGTGCTCGACGCGGCGCCCCGGCTCTCGCAGCTGCCCACGCCCGTGCTCTCGCTCTCGCGGGTCGCGATGACCCACAACCGTGACGTGCTGGCCACCTGGTGCGCTGAGCGCGGCATCGCCCTGGCCCCGCACGGCAAGACCTCGATGGCGCCGCAGCTGTGGGCCGAGCAGCTCGCCGCCGGCGCCTGGGCGATCACCGTGGCGAACCTCGCCCAGCTCGCCGTCGCCCGCGCCTTCGGCCTCTCCCGGGTGATCGTCGCCAACGCGATCGTCTCCCCGCTGACGCTGCGCTGGATCTCCGACCAGCTCACCGAGGACCCCGGGATGGAGGTGCTGGTCTGGGCCGACTCGCCACGGACGGTGGCCCTGATGCACGACGCGCTCGCGGCCCATGCCGCCGAGGTCGGCCCCCGACGCCCGCTGGCCGTCCTGGTCGAGCGCGGGGCCGCGGGGGGCCGCACCGGCGCCCGGGACGAGGCGACCGCCGTCGCTGTCGCCGAGGCGATCGCCGCCTCGCCCCACCTCGAGCTCGCCGGCGTCACCGGTTACGAGGGCGCCCTCGCCCACACCACTGACGCGGCCGCGCTCGGCGTCGTCCATGCGTACGTCGACAGCCTGGTCTCCCTGCACCGGCGGATCTCCGACCTGCTGCCCGCCGGCCGGACGCCGGTGGTCAGCGCCGGCGGCAGCGCCTACTTCGAGCAGGTGGCCGACGCTCTCGCGCCGCTCGTGGCCGACGACGAGGCCCGTGTGGTGCTGCGCAGCGGCGCCTACATCACCCACGACGACGGTTTCTACCGCGACATCTCGCCCCTCGGCAGCGCCCCGCGCACCACCGGCCCCGGCCTGCGCAGCGCCCTCCACGGCTGGGTGCGGATCTCCTCACAACCGGAGCCGGGTCTCGCGCTGTTCGACGCGGGCAAGCGCGATCTGCCCTTCGACGAGGGTCTGCCCGAGGCCCAGCTGCTGCGGGCGCGGACGACCGGCTCCCCCGCGAGCCCGCTCACCGGAGTCACCGTGACCGCGCTCAACGACCAGCACGGCTTCCTCCGCTGGGACCCCTCGGGTGAGCCGCCGGTCGTGATCGGCGACGAGCTCCGTCTCGGGCTCTCGCACCCGTGCACCGCTTTCGACAAGTGGAGCCTCATCCCGGTCCTCGACGACGCCGACGCCGACGACCCGGTCGTCGTCGACCTCGTGCGGACCTGGTTCTGAGAGTCCCAGGAGGAGTCACCATGACCGACCTGCTCATCCGCGACGCGACCGTCATCGACGGCAGCGGAGCCCCGGCGTTCCACGCCCACGTCAGCATCGACGCCGGGCGGATCACGGGCATCCACACCGACGGCGCAACACCGGCGGCGCGGCGCACCGTCGACGCCGACGGGCGGGCGCTGACGCCGGGGTTCATCGACATGCACGCCCACTCGGACCTGCAGATCCTGGTCAACCCCGACCACACGGCCAAGGTGAGCCAAGGTGTCACCCTCGAGGTGGTCGGGCAGGACGGACTCTCGTTCGCCCCCGCCGATCCGGCGACGCGGACCCACCTGCGCCGGCAGATCGCGGGGTGGAACGGCGAGCCGGACGACTTCGACTTCGACTGGGACACCGTCGCCGGCTACCTGGACCGGCTCGACCGCGGGATCGCGTGCAACGCGGCGTACCTCGTGCCGCAGGGGACGCTGCGGCTGATGGTCGTCGGCCCGGACAACCGGCCCGCGACCCCCGCCGAGATCGCCGAGATGGCCCGGCTGCTGCGGGTCGGTCTCGCCGAGGGCGCGGTGGGGATGAGCAGCGGCCTGACCTACCCGCCGAGCATGTTCGCCGACGACGAGGAGCTGGCCACCCTGTGCCGGGTCGTCGCCGGTGCGGGCGGCTACTACAGCCCGCACCACCGCTCCTACGGCGCCGGCGCGCTGGAGGCGTACGCCGAGATGATCGAGGTCTCCCGGGCCTCCGGGTGCGCCCTGCACCTGACCCACGCGACCATGAACTTCGAGCCCAACCGCGGGCGGGCCGGCGAGCTCATCGAGATCATCGACGCGGGCCTGGCCGACGGGGTCGACATCACCCTCGACACCTACCCCTACCTGCCTGGCGCCACCACGCTCAGCGCCGTGCTGCCCAGCTGGTCGACCTCCGGCGGCCCCGATGCCCTGCTCGCGCGGATCGCGGACCCCGGCGACCGGGCCCGGATCGCGCACGAGCTCGACCACGTCGGCACCGACGGCTGCCACGGCTGCGTGACCGACTGGCGCACGATCCAGATCAGCGGCGTACGCAACCCGGAGCTGTCCGGTCACGTCGGCCGCACCGTCGCCGAGATCGCGGAGGAGTCCGGGCAGGTCGCGACCGACGTCTTCTTCGACATCCTCGTCCGCGACCGGCTGGCCACGACGATCCTGCAGCACGTCGGCCACGAGGAGAATGTGCAGACGATCATGCGGCACCGCACCCACTGCGGCGGCAGCGACGCGATCCTCGTCGGCGAGCGCCCGCACCCGCGTGCATGGGGCACCTTCCCCCGCTACCTCGCCCGCTACGTACGCGACCTCGGGGTCCTCGACCTGGTCGACTGCGTTCACCACCTCACCGGCCGCCCGGCCTCCCGGCTCAGGCTGCACGAGCGTGGCCTCGTCCGGGAGGGGTACGCCGCCGACCTGGTGCTGTTCGACCCCGACATCGTCGCGGACACCGCCACGTTCGAGCAGCCGCGCCAGCAGGCGCGCGGCATCAACTGGGTGCTGGTCAACGGCACCGCCGTCATCGAGGACGGCCACCGCACCGATGCACTGCCCGGACGGGCGCTGCGCCGCACCGACGAAGGAACCCGAGCCCGATGACCAGCCCCCTGATCGACACGCTCCGCGCCGACCGCTCCCTCGTCGTCGTGCGCGCCTCACGGATCGAGGATCCCGTCGCGCTCTGCCACGCCCTGGCCGCCGGTGGCATCCGGACCGTCGAGCTGACCTACACGACACCGGGCCTGACCGACCTGCTCGCCGATGTCAGCGCCCGCGCGGGCAGCGACATCGTCGTCGGCGCCGGCACGGTGCTGAGCGCCGACCAGGCCCGTGCCGCGCTCGCGGCCGGCGCCCGATTCCTGGTGACGCCCGGCCTGCCGGCGGAGGCGGCGGAGATCGTCGCCGAGGGCCACGCCGCGGGTGCGGCCGTCGTGCTCGGCGCCCTCACCCCCACCGAGGTCCTCGCCGCGACCCAGCTCGGCGCCGACGCGGTCAAGATCTTCCCCGCGCGGGCCGTCGGCCCGCGCTACTTCTCCGACCTGCGGGGGCCGTTCCCCGAGGTCGCCCTGATCCCTTCCGGCGGAGTCGACGAAGACAACGCCGCGGAGTTCCTGCGGGCCGGCGCCATCGCCGTGACCGCCGGGACGTCGGTGGTCCAGCCCGCCGACGTAGACGAGGCCCGGTGGGAGCAGATCACCACCAACGCCGCCCGGTTCAGCGCAGCTCTGCGCTGAGACCATCCCCCACCCGATACGGGAGAACCAACCATGCATTGGCTCCAGACGAGCACCACCGGCCTGCTGCTGCTCTGCGGCGCAGCGATCGCCGTCCTCCTCTTCCTGATCATCAAGGTGAAGCTCGAACCCTTCATCGCCCTCTTCATCAGCGGCATCGGCCTCGCTGTCGCGGCCGGCCTGTCCGTCGAGCAGATGGTGGGCACCGCCCTCTCCGCGAAGGAGTCGCTCATCGAGACCGGCTTCGGCGGCGTACTGGGCCACATCGCGCTCATCATCGGTCTCGGCACCGTCCTCGGGTCGCTCCTGGAGCGGTCCGGCGGCGCCGATGTCCTCGCCGCGAGGCTGATCGGTATCTTCGGGGAGCGCGGCACACCGGTCGCGATGGGCCTGGTCGGCCTGATCTTCGGCATCCCGGTCTTCTTCGACATCGGCATCTTCGTGCTCGCCCCGCTGGTCTACGTCGCCGCACACCGCGGCGGCAAGTCGCTCGTCCTCTACGCCCTGCCGGTCCTGGCCGGCCTGTCGATGACGCACGCCTTCCTGCCTCCCCACCCCGGCCCGACGGCCCTGGGCGGTCTCCTCGGCGTCGACCTCGGCTGGCTGATCATCATGGGTCTGCTGTGCGGTCTGCCCGCGTTCGCCGCGGCCGGCATCCTCTTCCCCACCTGGATCGCCCCGCGCGTCCAGGTCTCGGTGCCCGAGGAGTTCCTGGTCGCGGAGACCGAGGCGGAGCAGGACAAGACGCCCACCACCCCCGTCTCGCTCGCCCTCGTCCTCGGGGTCATCGCGGTGCCGCTGATCCTGATCCTCGGCGCGACCTTCGGCACGATGCTGCTCGACCCGGGCCGGCTGCTCAGCCTGCTCACCTTCTTCGGCAACCCGGCGATCGCGCTCACCATCGCCGTGCTG
Source organism: Nocardioides sp. NPDC059952 (assembly GCF_042730435.1). Lineage (NCBI taxonomy): Bacteria > Bacillati > Actinomycetota > Actinomycetes > Propionibacteriales > Nocardioidaceae > Nocardioides > Nocardioides sp. NPDC059952. The sequence goes on from NZ_JBHWLY010000013.1 coordinate 40,724, forward strand.
CTCGCCTTCTGGCTGCTCGGCATCCGGCGCGGGATGAGCCTCGAGGAGATCTCGGAGTTCACCGGCGCCTCGCTGCGGCCGGTCGGCATGATCCTGCTCGTCGTCGGCGCCGGCGCCTTCTTCGGCGCGGTGATCACCGCGACCGGTGTGGGCACCGCGCTCGCCGAGGTGCTCTCCGACGCCGGCCTGCCGGTCCTGCTGCTGGCCTACGTCATCTCCTGCACCCTCCGGATCGCCCAGGGCTCGGCGACCGTGGCGATCGTGACCACCGGCGGCATCATCGCCCCGACCCTCGGCACCGGCTACTCGCAGCCCGAGCTCGCCGTGATCGCCGTCGCGATCGCCGCCGGCTCGATCATCCTCAGCCACGTCAACGACGGTGGCTTCTGGATCGTGTCGCGCTACTTCAACATGACCGTGAAGCAGACGCTGGCGACCTGGACCGTCCTGGAGACGGTGCTCTCCATCGTCGGCTTCGCGGCCGCCGCCGTCGCCTGGGCGATCGTCTGAGGCAGCGGGCCGCCGAGCGCTTCAGGGGCTCCAGCTGGTCTCGGCGGCCCATTGCTCTGCGCGCAGAAAGTCCCGGAACAGCAGCGCGTACCGAGCCGTCGGGCTCCCGGTCTGACGAATGTGGATGTTGACCGGTCTGCCGCGGGGGAAGATCTATCCCCACGCCTTCGCGAGCAGCTCGCGGGTGTCGGTGAGCAGCTGCGGCAGGGTCTTGGTGCGGCCGATGATCGGCATGAAGTTCTGGTCGCCGACCCAGCGGGGCACGATGTGCTGGTGCAGGTGGGCGGCGATGCCGGCGCCGCCCGCGGTGCCCTGGTTCATCCCGATGTTGAAGCCCTCGGCCCGGGAGACGTCGGCGAGGGTGCGTACGGCCTGCTTGGTCAGCACCGCCATCTCGGCGGCCTCCTCGTCGGTGGTCTCGACATAGCCGGCGACGTGACGGTAGGGGCACACCATCATGTGACCCGGGGCGTACGGGTAGAGGTTGAGCACCACGAAGCAGGTCTCGCCGCGGTGGACGACCAGCCCCTCGGCGTCCTCGAGCGTCGGCACCCGGCAGAAGGGGCACTTCGTCTCCGAGGGGTCGGTGGGCTTGTTCTCGCCGCGGATGTAGGCCATCCGGTAGGGGGTCCACAGCCGCTCCAGGCCGTCACCCTCGCCGATGCCGTCCTGGGTGAGCACCCCGTCCATCTCTGTCACGCGGCAAACACTACTTAACCCCTCACAGCCTCATTCGGCCGCTTCCCCGCCCCGCAGCGCGTACGCCCCGGCGACGGCGGCGGCGAGCAGCACGACCAGGCAGGCCGCGGTGATCCCGGACAGGGGCTGCCAGGGGAACGTCAGCGGCGCCTCGGGCACGTCGCGTACGACCGCCTGCCGCATCAGCCAGCCGGTGAATCCAGTGATCGCGCCGCCGACCAGCAGAGCTCCGGCGCCGGTGAACACCGTCTCCCAGAGCGCAGTTCGGCGCACCTGTGCCGGGGTGGCACCGAGGAGCCGGGCGGTGGCGGTCTCGCGGCGGCGCTGACTCGCCCCGATCAGGACCGCGTTGACGGCGGCGATCGCGGCGTAGACCCCGGCCGGGCCGAGCATCACCCACAACACGACCGCATTCATCTCGCGCGCCTCGGCCGAGACCGAGCCGACCCACTCCTCGCCGGTGCTCACCTCGGCCCCGGTGTCCCGGATCGACCGTGCGGTCCCGGCGACGTCCGCGCCGGCGTCGGTGCGCACGAAGACAGTTCCGGTGTCGCGGGCGGCCCGGTCGATGCGCGGCAGGTCGTCGGGCACGATGATGTCGCTCCACAGGTTCGGGGCGTCGGGGACGACGGCGACCAGGCGCACCTTGACGGTCCGGTCGCCGACGCGCATCCGGTGGGTCTGGCCGACCCGGCCGCCGAGATCGGTGACGTAGGAGGCGGTGACCGCCATCGCCCGGCCGTGCAGGTCGGCGAGGCTCCCCTGTGTTGCCCGCAGGCTCCGCGTGGCGGCCGCGCCCGCGACGTCGACGACCTCGACATCCTCCGGACCGCCCCCGAACCCGACCTGTGCCGTGCGTCGTACGTCGCTCACGCCCACCCCGGGCACGTCCTGGATCCGCTCGGGGCGCTCCGCCTGCTCGACGACCAGCTCCGACTTGAGCGCGGCCCGGTCGGCACCCTCGCTCCAGTCCGCCGTCGCACCGACCGCCAGCACCATCGAGCCGGCCACCGCCATGATGGCCACCACCGGCGCCGCCACCGCGGCGGTCATCCGGCTGCTGGTGCGGGCGAGGTCACGGGCCAGATGGGCCGCCGGGTCCCGTCGCGCCACCGTTGCACCGGCGTACGCCGCCAGCTCGGTGTAGAGCAGGCCGCCCACCGCGTTGGCGCCGATCACGGCGACGATCGGCAGGAACATGCCCACCAGCAGCGCGAACAGCAGCGGCATCTCGGGAGCGAGGATCGCGGTCGCGACCAGCGCGCCGGTCGCGGTGAGCGCGACCAGCCCCTGGACCACCGTGGGCCGTCGTCGCTCGAGGACCGCGTCGCGAAGCGCCTCGACCGGTTGCGTACGTCCCGCCCGCGCGCCCGCACGCCAGGCCCCGACCAGGGCGACGCCGACACCGCAGCAGGTGGCGATCGCCCACCCGGTGCCCTGGCTCGGCATCGCGAGCAGGACCGGAGTGACATCGGCCCGGTGCAGGATGCGCAGGACCGGCACCGTCACCGCCGTGCCGAGCAGGCAGCCGGCGACCGTGCCGAGGGCCGCGACGGCGAGCGCCTCGCCGAGGAGCAGGGTCCGCACCTGGCGCGGGGTGGCCCCGAGCAGGCGGAGCAGACCGAGCTCGCGGCGCCGGGTGGCCACCACGAACCCGAAGGTCGAGGAGACCACGAAGAGCGCCAGGAACAGCGAGATGCCGGCCATGATGCCGAACAGCGACCCGAGGTCGTCGATCTGCGTCCGGGTCTGCTGGTCCAGCCCGTCGGTGGCGGTGCCGAGCGCTCCCAGCATGTTGGTGGCGAGGGTGATCAGGGCGATGCCGCCGGCGAGGGCGACAGCGGCGCCGGCGTACGGAGGCCAGGACTGGCGGAGGGTCTTCAGACCGTGCGCGACCATCACCACGAGGCTCATCGCACGGGCTCCAGCTCGGCCATCCGGGCACCGATCCGAGCCGGGCCGCTGCGCTCCATCTGCCCCACGACCCGGCCGTCGGCGAGGAACAGCACGCTGTCGGCGTACGAGGCGGCGAGCGGGTCGTGGGTGACCATCACGACCGTCTGCGGGCGCCCGTGGACCACCGGTGCGTCGACGAGCTTCCGCAGCAGCTCGAGCACGTCACGGCCGGCGTGGCGGTCCAGGGCACCGGTGGGCTCGTCGGCGAAGAGCACCGCGGGCCGGGCGTGCAACGCACGCGCGATGGCCACGCGCTGCTGCTGGCCACCGGAGAGCTCCGGCGGCCGCCTCCTGGCGAGCCCGTGCAGACCGACCTGCTCGAGCGCCCCGATCACCGCGCCGCGATCCGGACGCCGGCCGGCGAGACGGGCGGGGAGGGCGACGTTGTCGTAGGCGGTGAGCGCGTCGAGCAGGTTGTACTGCTGGAACACGAAGCCCATCGTCTCGCGTCGCAGCTTGGTCAGGGTCGTCCGGTTCAGGCCGGCCAGGTCGGCGCCGGCGACCCGGACGCGGCCCCGGGTGGGCCGGTCGAGGCCGGCCGCGATCTGCATCAGCGTGGACTTGCCCGATCCCGACGGCCCCATGATCGCGGTGAACGTCCCGGAGGCGAAGGCGTGGCTCACGCCCCGCAGGGCGTCGACCTTGCCGGAGCGGGAGCGGTAGGTGCGGGTGACGTCGTCGAGGACGACGGCGGGCGGGCCGAGCGGCCGGGGCGCGTGGACGGCGGCCGGCATGGTGGCGGTCATGTCTCCAGCAAACGCGTCCTACGCGGCACGCACCGGGGCGCGGACGCCACGGGGGGGTAGCGCGTGCGCTACCCCGCCACGGGCGCTGAGTGCCTAGGCTCGAGAGTCATGAGACCACCACCCGACGTCTGGACCGCGCTGCGCTCCTCACCCTGGCGGCTGCTCGCCTCCAGCTGGCCCTGGCGCGCTCTGGCCTACCTGGCCTCCGGCGCTCTGATCGGTCTCGTCGTCGCCTTCCTGCTGTTCGTGCTGGTCGGCGTCGGGCTGCTCACCCTGGTCCTCCTGGTCGGAGTGCTGGTCCTCGCCGGGATCCCGCTGCTGGCGGCACTCGTCGCCGACATGGAGCGGGTACGCCTCCGGCTGATCCTTCCCGAGGTCCGCCCAGGACCGGCCGAGCCGCCGGAGCCGATCGCCTGGAGCGACCGGCTCCGGGCCCTGCGCCGACTGCGGGTCTCCGGACCCGAGGTCGGCTACACCGTGCTGGTCGCCACGGTGCTGTGGCTGGTCGACGCCGTCGCGATCAACCTGATCATCACCATCCCGGGTGTCCTCGTGCTCGCCCCGGTTCTGGTCCGGCTCGACGCTCCCATCGCCTTCGGCCCCTGGCAGCTCACCACGCCCACGGAGGCCTGGATCGCCGTGATCCCGGGGCTGGTGCTGCTGATCGCCGGCCTGTACGCCGCCACCCTCCTCGCCGCCGCCCAGGCCAGCCTGGCCCGGCTCCTGCTCGAGCCGGCCCAGACGCGGATGGCCGCGGCCGTCGCCGAGCTGCGCCGATCGCGCGTCGACCTCGTCGACGCCTTCGAGACCGAACGCAGCCGGATCGAGCGCGACCTCCACGACGGCGCACAGCAACGGCTGGTCGCGCTGACCATGACCCTCGGCCTCGCCGAGCTGGAGGTGCCCGAGGGCGCCGGGCTCGATCTCGTCCGGCAGGCCCATGCCCAGGCCGAGACGGCGCTGGCCGAGCTTCGCGCCACCGTCCGCGGGATCCACCCGCGGGTGCTGGTCGACCACGGGCTCACCGCTGCCGTCCGCGAGCTCGCCGACGCCTCCGGGATCCCGGTCTCGGTCGACCTGCGGGTCGACGGCCGGCTGCCGGCGCCGGTCGAGGCCGCGGCGTACTTCCTGGTCGCCGAGGCGCTCACCAACGCGGTCCGCCATGCCGGTGCCCGTTCCGCCCGCGTCGAGGGCCACGTCACCGGCGACCGGCTGGAGGTCGGCGTACGCGATGATGGGGCCGGCGGCGCCGCCGTGCGTCCCGGGGGCGGGCTGGCCGGCCTGGCCACCCGTCTGGCCGCCCTGGACGGCCACCTCGAGGTCACCAGCCCACCCGGCGGACCGACGGAAGTGAGGATGACGTGCCCGACCGTGCTTCCGTGAGGGCTCCGCTGAGGATCGTCCTGGCCGAGGACGCCGCGCTGCTGCGCGAGGGCCTCCTCGCCATCCTCGAGCGAGCCGGCCACGAGGTCATCGCCGCGGTCGGCGACGCGGACGCCCTGCTCGCCTTCACCGACCACACCCGTCCTGACGTGGTCATCACCGACATCCGGATGCCTCCGACCCACACCGACGAAGGGCTGCGTGCCGCCGCCGAGCTCCGCCGGCGGCACCCCGACCTGGCCGTCCTGGTGCTCTCCGCCTACGTCGCCGACGCCTACCTCGCCGAGCTCCTCGACACCACCGGTGGCGGCGGCATCGGCTACCTGCTCAAGGACCGGGTCGGCCACGTCCGGGACTTCCTCGACAGCCTGGACCGGGTCGCCGGCGGCGAGACCGTCGTCGACCCCCAGGTCGTACGCGGCCTCCTCAGCCGGCACCAGTCCGACGGTCCGCTCGACGTGCTCTCCGAGCGCGAGCGCGAGGTCCTGGGCCTGATGGCCGAGGGTCGCACCAACGGCAGCATCGCCACCACGCTCTTCGTCTCCGAGGCCGCCGTCCGCAAGCATGTCGGCAACATCTTCGCCAAGCTCCGGCTCGACCCGACCACCGACCGACGCGTCTCCGCCGTCCTCGCCTACCTGCGCGAGGCCTAGATGCCCTGCTCGCGGGGCCAGGTTCTCGCGGAACGACGATCGTGACATGAATCTGACAGCAGTCTGTCAGCGTCGCGCACCACCATGAGGGTCATGAGAATCCGACGAAAGATCAGATCAACGCGGATCGGCGTCGTGCTGGCCGGAGCAGTGATGGCCATCGCAACGTCGATCTCACTCGCTCCCGCCCCCGCGAACGCCATGTACGTCGACACCGCTTCGTGCCCGACCCTTGACGGCTGGGTGCGCGAGCAGAAGTGGGACAGCCAGCGGCAGGCTTGGCGCGACCACCACAAGTTCTACAACTACGGCTACTACAACTTCTCGAACGAGTACGGCACGCGCAGGATCGTCAACTGCCAGACCGGCAACGCGATGGCCTACCTCTGCTACGGCTACAACGGCACGAACTGCACAGTGCCGGTCTACGTTCATTTCACCTGGGAAGGCTCGATCACTCCGTTCAACTCGATCAAGCTGGCGCCCTGATCTCGGTCGGTCCGGGCTGCTTTCGCCCTGGCGGGGGCATCACACCTGGACCGAACCGGTCCGGCGCCGGGTGACGTGGACGAGCAGCGCGAAGGCGGCGACCTGCAGCCCACCGATCACCCCGGCCAGGACCGGGACGTGACCGGTGACCAGCGCGCCGGCCAGACCGCCGCCGGCGAGCGCGCCGAGGCCCTGGACGGCGGCGAAGACCCCGTAGGCCGTGGCCCGGCGAGGCGCGGGGACGAGGTCGGCGACGTACGCCTTCACCGTCGAGTCCTGGATGCCGTAGGCCACGCCCCACACCACGACACCGACCAGCACCAGCCAGAGCTGGGAGGCGAAGACGCACCACGGCACCAGGGCGACGAGGACGGGCACGACCAGGAGCACGCGGCTGCCCCGGCGGTCGAAGAGGTGGCCGGTGCCGAGCGCCGCGACGGCCTCGACCGCCATCGCCAGGGCGTAGACGAGGGGGACGGCGGCGGCGAGGAGGAGACCGTCCTCGACCATCCGGAAGGAGATCACACCGAACGTCATCAGGCCGGCGGTCATCATGGCGGCGGCCAGGGAGAAGAGATGGAACGTACGCGGCAGGTCACTGCCCGTCACGGCCCGGCCGATCGCCGCGAGCGTGCTCGGCGCGCGGCCCGCCGGGTCGACACCCTTCGCAGCCTGGGGCTCGGTCTCGGGCTCGGGCTCGGTCACGATCGGTGCCCGGCGGCGCAGCTGGGCCAGCAGCAGGAGCGAGATCGCACCGGGCACGGCGAGCAGCGCGAAGCCCGGCCAGATCAGCCCGGTCGCGGCGGCGACCCCGGCGAGCAGGAGCGGTCCGGAGAAGGCCCCGACCTGGTCCAAGGCCTTGTGGACGGCGAACCCCTTGCCCCTGCCGGTGGAGGTGGCCATCCGAGCCAGCAGGGCCGACTTGGCGGGGCTCCGGACAGCCTTCCCGGTGCGCTCGAGCAGGATCAGGGTCGCGGCGACGGCGAGCCCGGCAGCGCCGAGGAACGGCGTGACCGCGAGCAGCGGGACGCAGACCGCGGTCATGGCGTAGCCGAGCACGGTCAGCCGCCAGTGGTTGTGGCTCCGGTCGGCCCACACGCCGGTCACCAGCCGCAGCACGAGCGCGATCCCCTCGCCGGCACCGGTGATCAGGCCGACGGTCAGCGCGGAGGCGCCGAGGCTGCCGAGGAACGGCCCGGTCATCGCCCGCATGCCCTCATAGACCATGTCGGCGCAGAGGCTGACGAGGCCGAAGGCGAAGACCGTACGCCACGGCGTCCAGGCCCTGGGTCCCCCGGCGGGGCCGGCGTCGTGGCCGGACGATGTCTGCGTCACGTGGATCGATTCTCGCAGGGGACCTCGCGCCAGTGCTCACCCAGAGTGCCGACGTTCGCGGAGGCCAGCGGACCGGCCAGCAGGTGCTCGGTCGCTGCCAGCGTACGCCGCCAGTCGCCGTGCGGCGCGTGGAGGTCGGTGTCGTGCAGCAGGACCGTTCCGCCGGGCTGCAGCGTACGCAGGACGGTCGCGACGACGGTGGCCGGTGAGGCCGTTCGCTCCCACTCGCGTCCCCAGGCCGTCCACAGCACGGGAGTCAGGCCGAGGGCACGGCAGGCCAGGACGGCCTCGCCACTGGGCACCCCGTACGGCGGCCGATACCAGGTGACCTGGGCGCCGCTGATGTCCTCGACGACGTCGCGCGCCCGGCGCATCCCACGGGTCAGCCTGGTGGGTGGCAGCGCCAGGGTGCAGCGGTGCGTCCAGCCGTGGATCGCCAGCTCGTGCCCTTCCCGGCTGATCCGCCGGATCAGCTCGGGGTGCTCGACAGCCTGGGAGCCCAGGACGAAGAACGTCGCCCTCCGGCCGTGCGTGGCGAGGAGGTCGAGGAACGCCGGTGTGCTGGCCGGGTCGGGCCCGTCGTCGAAGGTGAGCGCGATGTGGGATCCGCCGCCGGCTCCCCGGGTGGCCGCGACCCGGCTCATGCCGCGACCTCCGTCGGGACGTGTCCGGTGATCAGGTCGAGGAGCTCGGGCGCACCCATGGGCAGGTGGCTCCGCCGCGGAGCGAGTCCGGCGCCGGCGAGGAATCGGGCGAGGTCCGTCGAGGTGCGGGCCCACGGGATCAGGCCGGCCGCTTCCAGGTTGACCGAGTTCGCGACACCGTGGCCCGGCAGCGGCCGGTAGGTGACCACCGGCGTACCGGAGGCCAGCGCCTCCAGCGAGGTGAACCCGCCGGCGTTCTGCACGACGCAGTCGCAGGCGCTCATCAGCGCCGGGATGTCGTCACGCCAGCCGAGCGCGACGACGCCGGGGATCCGGGACAGACGGCGACGCAGCCGGGTGTCGGTGCCGCACAGCACGACCGGCGTCATCCGTCCGTCGGCGAGGAGGTCGCGCGCGGTGGCCTCCAGCCGTCCCATGCCCAACGAGCCACCGGTGACCAGAGCCCAGGGTCCGGCGATGTCACCGGGCATCGGCTCCTGGCGGGGAGCGCCGAGCCCTGCCGGCCGCTCCGGGATGAGCGGCCGCACGACCTCCGTACGTCCGCCCCACCGTCGTGCCTCAGCGGCCGCGACCTCGTGGATGGCGAGGTTGAGGTCGACGCCGGCGTGGATCCACAGCGGGTGGACGGAGGTGTCGGTGAGGTAGGTGACCACGGGAGCCGCGAGCATGCCGCTCACGCGGGCGTGCCCGAGCGCCTGGGCACCGAACGGATGCGTGGTGAGGACCAGGTCGCAGCCACGCGTAGCCTCGACGATCCGGGCCGCGGTCGCGCCGAGGAGCCGGGTCACGACCCGGTACGCGGCGTGGTCCGGTTCGAGCAGCCGCAGCGTGGTCCCCCACGAGCCGGGGCGGCGACGGAGCTGGGCGTAGTAGACGCGCCGCAGGAGCGGACCGAGCCGGAACGGCAGCAGGGTCACGACGTCGTGGATCTCGACGTCACAGCCCGCGGCCATCAGGACACGGGCGATCTCGCGAGCGGCGGAGTTGTGACCGGCGCCGTAGCTGCCAGTGATCACCGCGACCCGGGGCGTCCCCGGGGCGAGGGCGAGCAGCGGCACCGCCGCGATGGGCATGGTCTGAGTCGTCATGGCGGCGAGGATGACTCCCCGCGGATGAAGGATTGATGAAACCCGAGGCGCATTCATCCAGCCTTCATGCACGCGTTCTTAGCGTGCGAGTGTGACCCTTCCTGTCAGCGGGCCGACGGCACCCGCGACCCCGGCGACAGCACCGCCCGTCCGCGCCCGGCGGTGGGCGACGGCCGGCGTCGTCATCCTCGCGATGCTGGTGGCCACGGCGGCGTGGCTGCCGTTCCTCGACCGGCCGTTGTCGGCGGACGAGAGTGGGTTCCTGATGCTCGCGCAGCAGTGGTGGCCGGGGCACTCGTTGTACGGCGATCTCTGGGTCGACCGGCCGCCGCTGCTGGTCTGGCTGTTCGCCGCGGCGGGGAATCTCGGCCCGGGCGGTGCGACGGCGACAGGTTTCGTGGCGCCGGGGGTCAAGATCCTCGGCGCCCTGGCCAGCGCGACGTCGGTGGGGCTCGCGGGCGTCCTCGCAAGCCTGGTCTCGCCGACGCGCCGCGGCCGGATCGCCTGCGTCGTGCTGGCCGCCGCGCTGCTGTCCAGCCCGCTGCTGGCGATGCCCGAGGTCAACGGTGAGCTGCTCGCGGTGCCGTTCGTCCTGGCCGGGCTGGTGTGTCTGATCGTGGCGCTGCGCGGATCCTGGGGATGGCGTACGGCCGGCCTGGCCGTCGGTGCCGGCGCGGCCGGCATGGCCGCGGCGCTGGTCAAGCAGAACGTCCTCGACGTGTTCGTGTTCGCCGCCGTCCTCGTCGTGGTCTCCTTCGGGCACGTGCCTCGGCTCGGGAGACGGGTCGCCGCGTTCGCCGGTGGCGCGATCACCGTCCTCGGCGCGGCGCTCGCCGGGGCCTGGGCCCACGGCACCTCGGCCGCCGGCCTGTGGGACGCCGTCGTGACCTTCCGCGGCCAGGCCTCCGAGGTGATCAACGCCTCCGCCTCGAGCGCGACCCTTCTCCGTGGGGCGGAGCTCGTCGCGGCGTCGGTGGTCTCCGGCGTCGCGGTGTTGCTGGTCGTCGCGGTGGCGGCGATCCTCACGCACCGGACCCGCCTCGCCTGGCCGGCGCTCGCGCTGACCGCCTGGGAGGTGTTCGGGATCGCCGCGGGCGGCAGCTACTGGCTGCACTACCTGACCGGCATCGTTCCCGGCCTGGTGCTGCTGGTGGCGATCGCCCCGCCGCGGGCAGGGCGTGCCCTGACCCGCGCCGTGGCCTACACGGTCGCGGTCACCCTCACCGTGTGGACCTATCGGGTCGCCTCCCCGCCTCCGCCCTCCCCCGAGGCGCAGGTCTCCACCTACCTGCGCGAGCACGCGCACAGCTCCACCGATGGCGTCGTGGTCGGGTTCGGCCACCCCGAGATCGTCGCCGCGAGCGGCCAGTACAGCGCCTACGAGTATCTGTGGAGCCTGCCGGTGCGGGTTCGCGACCCCGAGCTGAACCGGCTGCACTCCGTGCTGGCGGGGCCCTCGGCCCCGCGGTGGGTCGTCGTCGACGGCGGCAGTCTCGACTCGTGGGGACTGAACGCCGACGACGCGCAGCAGTATCTCGTGCGGCATTACGTTGAGAGGGTGAACTACGACAACTGGCACGTCTGGGAGCGCCGGGGCCCCGAGGGGACGAGGCGATGAGGATCCTGGTCGCCGAGGACGACGTACGCCTGGCGGGCCTGCTCGAACAGTCGCTGGCCGAGGCCGGCTGGCAGGTCGACGTCGCCCACAACGGGCGGGTCGCCTACGAGCGCCTGCTGAGCGATGCCGGCTACGACGTCGCGCTCCTCGACTGGATGCTGCCCGGCCTCGACGGCGTCACCGTCGCACGCCGGCTGCGCGACCTGGGGCTGGCGACGCCGATCCTGATGCTCACCGCCCGCGGGGACGTACGCGACCGGATCAACGGGCTCGACGCCGGTGCCGACGATTACCTGCCCAAGCCGTTCGACCTCGACGAGCTCCTGGCACGACTACGCGCGCTCTACCGGCGTGGCGGGTTCAGCGGCGAGGCACCCGCGCAGATCGGCGACCTGGTGGTCGATCCCGGCGCACGCCGGGTCACTCGTGGCGGCGTCGAGATCACCCTGTCCACCCGCGAGTTCGACATCCTCTATCTGCTCGCCTCGCACGCCGGGCAGGTCGTCACCCGGCTGCGGATCCTCGACGAGGTCTGGGACGGCGAGACCGACCTGCGCAGCAACGTCATCGACGTGCACGTGGCCGCGATCCGCGGCAAGATCGACCGACCGTTCGGCACCGACACGATCACCACCCTGCGCGGAGCCGGCTACCGCCTCGAGACGGCGCCGTCGAGCCGATGAGCTCGCTGACCGTTCGCCTCTCCCGGCTGCCGCTGCGGGTACGCCTCGTCGCCGGCTTCTCCGCCGCGAGCCTCGTCGTCCTGATCGCCGCCGGGGTCTTCGTCTACTGGCGCGTCGACTACGCGCTCGACCGTGGCCTCGACACCGAGCTCACCCAGGCCCGTTACGCGCTCGAGCCGCTGGTCGGCGCCGATGGCCGGGTCAGCACCCGGTCCGCGGCCGATGCCACCGGCGTTCCCTGGCAGGTGCTGGGCCCGGACGGCACCGTCATCGACCGCGGGGGCGCAGCGGGGACCACTCCCCTGGTGCCCGCATCCCGGCTGGACCGGGTGACCACGACGCCGCGCACCTTCAACGTCGGCGACTTCCTGCCCGCCGCCGCCAAACCGTATCGGCTGCAGGTGGTCCGGCTCTCGACCTTACCGCGGCGCTACCTGCTGGTCGGCGTGCGGCGCGACCACCGCGACGAGGCGTTGCGCGAGCTTCTCCTCCAGCTCGGCCTCGCTGGCCTCGGCGCCCTGTGCGTCACCGCGCTGGTCGGCGACCGGCTGGCCCGCGCCGCGCTGCGCCCGGTCGAACGCTATCGGCGCCAGGCCGCCGCGATCACCGCCGGCAACACGAGTCTTCGGCTCGACGTGCCACCTCAGCGCGACGACGAGATCACCCGCCTGGGCGACACCTTCAACGACATGCTCACCAGTCTCGAGGCAGCGCTGGACCGGGAGCGACAGTTCGTCACCGAGGCCAGCCACGAGCTGCGTACGCCGATCACGCTGCTGACCAGCCGGATCCAGCTGGCGCTGCGACGTCCTCGCAGCGCGGTCGAGCACGAGCGCATCCTCACCGAGCTCATGGTCGACCTGGACCGGCTCGCCACGCTCTCGGAGCAGCTGCTCCAGATCGGCCGGTCCGAGGGCAGCCACCCGGCAGGGGATGCCGACCTGGTGACCGTCACGGCGCGTACGGTCAATCAGCGTCGGCTTGCCGATCCCGATCACGCCGGCAGCCTCACCGTGACCCTTCCCGAAGAACCCGTGCCCGCGCCGATGGCGGACTTCGAGCTGGAGCGGGTGCTCAGCAACCTGCTCGACAACGCCTCGACCCACGGCGCACCACCCGTGCAGGTGAGCGTGGACGAGCCGGCCCCAGGGTGGGCGCGGCTGACGGTCGCGGACGCCGGCCCCGGGATGCCACCCGCGTTGCTGACCACGGCGACGCAGCGCTTCACCCGCGCCGAGGAGGCGCGCGCACGACCCGGCTCGGGACTGGGCCTGTCCCTGGTCGGCACGCTCGTCTCTCGCGCCGGCGGCGAGCTGAGGCTGTGCCACGACGGCCGCCACGCCACGTACGGCTCCCCCGCTCCGGTCACGTGCACCCACGGTTCGGAGATGACGGTCACCGTGCTCCTGCCGACCGACCGCACCGATCCCACCGGTTAATCCGTCCTTCACGTCCGGATCCGTACGGTCCCTTCATGCGTTGCGTCATCATCGTGCCGACCTTCAACGAGGCGGCCACCCTCCCCACGCTGCTCACGAGCCTCGAGACCGTCAGGGCCGCCGGCGACCGGGCGAGTATCGACGTCCTGGTCGTCGACGACGGCAGCCCGGACGGCACCGCCGCGCTGGTCGAGGCGCACGAGGGGTTCGGCGACTGGCTCGCCCTGCTCGGCCGTACGTCCAAGGACGGTCTGGGGGCGGCGTACCGGGCCGGTTTCGCCGCGGCCGTCGCCGGCGGCTACGACGCGATCGTCCAGATGGACGCCGACGGCTCCCACCCTGCCGCCGAGATCCCGGCGATGCTCGCGCTGCTGCGCACCCACGACGTCGTCCTCGGGTCCCGGTACGTCCCGGGCGGCGCCACCGAGAACTGGCCGCTGCGCCGGCGCGCGCTGTCCTGGTGCGCCAACGCCTACGCCCGCCGCGTGCTGGGGCTGAGGACGCACGACACGACCGCGGGGTTCCGCGCGTGGCGCACCGAGGCGCTGGTCCGGGCCGGAGTCCTGCAGACGACCTCGACCGGCTACGGCTTCCAGGTGGAGAACACCTGGCGCTGCGAACGGCTGGGCCTGCGCGTGGCCGAGCATCCGATCACGTTCGTCGAGCGCACCGCCGGCACGTCCAAGATGAGCGGCGAGGTGGCCCGCGAGGCCGCCGTCATGGTGCTGCGATGGCGGCTCGCGGAGCTCACCTCCGCCCGGCCGCACCCGGTGGGCGCGTCCGGCGCCATGATCAGAAGGTGATCCCCCGGGCGGCGAACCGGTCGCGGACCAGGTCGGCGGCCGCCTGGCCGTCGCGAGCAGCCGCCGCGGCGTACGTCTCGGCGGCTGCGGCCTGGAAGCTGGTGTCGGGGGCGTAGGAGAACTGGGAGTAGATCAGGGTGGTGTCCCAGTCGCGGGTGGAGAGGCCGAGGGCCTGGTAGCCCTCGCGGATCTCCCACAGCGCCTGGCTCCAGATCTGGCCGTCGTAGTGCACCTGGTTGCGGCGGTCCTCGAGGGTCAGGTCGAGGTGGAAGCTGCGGATGCAGTGCGGGGCGTCGGTGTAGGAGGTCGAGTCCCAGTCCATCGGGCACGACGGGTCGGCGGCCACCGGCCAGCCGAACTCCGCGGCGGCGTCGAGCCCGACGGTGACGGCGAGATAGTCGCCGAAGGACTCCCCGATCGCGCCGGCGTCCAGGCTGCTGCCGTAGCCGGGCACCTGGCTGGCGTGGACGGCGTGGCCGTACTCGTGGACGATCACCTCGGCGTCCTCGGCGTCGTCGACACCACCCTTGCCCAGCCGGATCCGGTAGGGCTTGTCGGTCTGGTAGGAGTTGTCGCCGCCGTACTGGTTGATCTTCACCGAGAACGGCTCGTTCAGGACACCCGGGAGCGTCTCGCCGAAGCCGAGGGTGTGCAGGTAGGTCTGCGCCCGGGTCACCCAGAAGTAGCCCATGACCTGCTCGAACTGGTCCTGGTGGCGGTCGTAGGAGAAGGTGTTGGTGGTCGAGCGCGCGGGCGTGCCGGTGCTCGACTCGACGACCGCGTAGTCGCCGCGGAGGTAGCCCGAGCCGTCCAGGTGGGTGAGCGGAACCTGGGCGTAGGCGCTGTCCGGGACGGCGCTCGCGGCGTCCTTCTGGTCGCTCAGGTCCTGGTCGTTGCTGGACTGGACCGGGTTGACCATGAAGACGCGGGCGGTGCCCTCGGAGGATCCGCTGTCCGGGGCCGCGGTGGCCGGGATCAGCGGGGCGGCGAGCCCGGCGGTGGCCGCCAGGCCGGCGGTGACGGCGATCGAGAGTCTGCGCATGTGGGGCATGGTCTTCTCCTGGACTGAACGGCCGTGCGGCCGGTGATACCGGGAGGTTATACCGCCAGGATGTCCTTGGACAGGAGTTCTTCCAGCGGAAGGTCGGGATCGAGCTCGATCCCGAAGCTACGGGCATGGCCGTCGATGACGAACCAGATCGACTGGGCGGTGAGCCGCTCCAGCGTCTCGGCGGGCAGGCGCTCACCGGTCCGGGTCAGCCAGCGGCGTACGGCACCGAAGACCGCGCCGACCAGGCCGTAGATCAGCGGGTCGAGCGCCTCGGCCTCCTCCTCGGTGGGGTTGCCCCCGAGGGCGAGGACGGCGGTGCCGACGATCGCCGAGATCCGGCCCGCGAGCTGCTCCATCCCCTGCTGGAAGGGGCCGTCGTCACCACCGTCGATGTCGTGGTCGGCGGCGAGGTGGAGAGCCGGATGGGCCCGGGCCCAGCGGACATAGGTGCCGATGATCCGCTCGATGATCTGCGGCACGGTGCCGTCGAGGGTGATCCCGGGCATCAGGTCGGACCAGAGACCGTCGAGGATCGCCTGCTGCACGGCCCGGTCGAGGTCGGCGCGGTCCTCGAAGTGGCGGTAGATGACCGTGCGGGACAGTCCGGCGCGCACCGCGATCTGCTGCACCTGTACGTCGGCGCCCGGCTCACCGGCCTCGATCACCGCGATGGCGGCGTCGATGATCTGCTGGCGGCGCTGCTCGTTGTGCTTGCTCCACCGGTCCTGCCGACCATCGCGCTTCTCGGCCACCCGAGTCTCCCCCTGCTCCCCTGCTTCGCTCCGTGTCGAGAGCGTCTCAGCGCTCCTTGCGACGTCCAAGAGAGTATCGGGGTTTCCGCGACTTCGCGGCGATGCCCCGCATCTCCTCGACATCGGTGATCTTCACCCGCGGACGGCCGGACTCGGCGCCGCGACGCTTCTCCTCGCGGTCGATCGCCTGCCAGCCGGCCAGGTCGACCATGGCGGGCTGGCGGCTGCGTACGACCGCGGTGATCTCGCCGGCGTCACCGACCGGGGCCGGGATCCGGTCCGCGTCGAGGTCGTCGAGCAGCTGCCCGACCGTCTCCTCTGCGTCGGACTTGTTGGTGCCGATGAAGCCGTTGGGGCCGCGCTTGACCCAGCCCGCGACGTAGACACCCGGGAGCACCCGGCCGCGCTCGTTGGGGACGGTGCCGGTGGCGGCGTCGTAGGGCAGGTCGGCCACGGGCAGGCCCTTGTAGCCGACCGCGCGCAGGAGCATGCCGGTCTCGAGGACCTCGGTCTCACCGGTGGGAACGGCCCGGACGACACCGTGCTCGTCGCGCTGCAGACGGTTGCGACCGACCTCGACCCCGGCGACCCGGCCCTCGCCCAGCACACGCACCGGCGAGCTGAGGAACCGCAGCACGACCGTACGCAGCTCCGGACGCACCTCGCGGCCGGCGAGCTCGCGCAGCAGCCGGGTGGTGGTCGCGCCGCCGGCGAGCGACTCCTCGATCGGAAGGTCCCCGGTGTCCACCACGACGTTGATTCCGGTGTGCCCCATCAGCCCGACCAGCTCGGGCACGGTGAAGGCCGCCTCCTCGGGCCCCCTGCGCCCGAGGACGACGACCTCCCGCACCGCGCTGTCGCGC
Organism: Nocardioides sp. NPDC059952; assembly: GCF_042730435.1. Lineage (NCBI taxonomy): Bacteria > Bacillati > Actinomycetota > Actinomycetes > Propionibacteriales > Nocardioidaceae > Nocardioides > Nocardioides sp. NPDC059952. The sequence goes on from NZ_JBHWLY010000013.1 coordinate 57,457, forward strand.
AGGACCGCCAGCGGCCCCTCGGCGATGTCGGTGCCGGCCAGCCGCTCGGGGTCCTCGGCGAGGATCCGGGCGCAGTCGAGCGCCACGTTGCCGTTGCCGACGAGGACGACCCGCCCCGACGGGAGGGAGTCCGGGTCGAGGTGGACGGGCAGGTCCTGCTTGTCGGGATGGCCGTTGTACCAGCCGACGAAGTCGGTCGCGCTGAGCGAGCCGGGCAGGTCGTCGCCGTCGATCCCGAGGGCCCGGTCGCTCGCCGCGCCGACGGTGTAGACGACCGCGTCGTAGCGAGCGGTCAGCTCGGCGTGGGAGACGTCCTTGCCGACCTCGACACCCAGGAAGTAGCGGAACCCCGGCTGCGACTCGATCTGCGCGAAGAGCCTCTCGATCTGCTTGGTGTTCTGGTGGTCCGGCGCGACCCCGGCCCGGACCAGGCCGTACGGCGTCGGCAGCCGGTCGAAGACGTCGACGGTGATCTCGGGGTGCTTGAGCAGCTCGTCGGCGGCGTACATCCCCGCCGGCCCGGCCCCGACCACCGCGACCCGGAACGGCCCGGTGCGGGTCAGCCGGCGCTGGGGGTGGACCAGGGCGAGCGGCGTGCGGTCCTGGTGCGGGAAGACCTCGAAGTACTCCGCATTGATCGCCAGGAACGGCGTCTGCGCGGCACTCAGGGTCGTGTGCGGGACGATGGCGTCGGCCGGGCAGGCCGTGATGCAGGCTCCGCAGTCGACGCAGCTCTTGGCGTCGACGTAGAGCATCTCGGCCTCGCCGAAGCCGGGCTCGCCCGGGGCGGGGTGGATGCAGTTGACCGGGCAGGCGACCACGCACGAGGCGTCCGCACAGCACGACTGGGTGACGACGTGAGGCACTGGTGACCGGTCCTCAGTACGAGGCCGCGCGCGGCTCGGCACGGAAGCGCGAGGGGCGACCGTCGATGCCGGTCAGCCGCCACAGCACCTTGGCCGGGCCCTTGCGGATGCCGAGGTTGTCGGCCAGGAGGCGTACGTCACCGAAGAGGTCACGCAGCAGCTTCTCGGACTCCGCGGAGTCCCACCAGATCTCCTTCGCTACCTCGTCCGGGATGCCCATGTCGTGGCGGGCCTGCTTGCTCGGGACCATGATCACGTCGCAGAGCAGGCGCATGATGACCGGGAAGAGGTAGGCCAGCAGCGTCTTCTTCACGCGGCCGAGCTCGGGCACGTGCTGCTCGAGGTACTGGTGGGCGAAGCCGATGTGGCGGGCCTCCTCGGCGATGTGGATCTGCATGATCCGGTTGGCCGCGGGGTGGCTGCCGCCGGAGCGCATCGCGCCCTTCTGCAGGTGGTCGATCGGCTCCTCGCCGGCGAGGATGCCGGTGAAGAACGCCTCCGGGAAGAACGCGCCCGCCGAGGCCATGAAGGGCACCAGGACCTTGAAGTAGGTCGGCGCGCCCGCCACGTCGGGGTTCACCCGGTTGACGAACTCCTGGAACATCTGGGTGTGGTGGGTCTCCTCGGTGACCTCGTGGGTCGCGTAACGGAACTCCGGGTTGTTGTTCGACGACCAGACCAGGTGGTTCATGACGCCGCCGATGAGCAGCTGCTCGAACTGCAGGCCGACCTTGGCGACCTGGGCCCAGCGGTACATCCCGATCTCGATCTGGCGCTGCTTCGACAGCGCCTTGTACCACGGGTGGGCACCGATCTCGTCGGAGTCGTTGAGGATCCAGCGCTCGTCGTCGGGCAGCACCGCAAGCTCGTCGGAGTCCCAGTCGATGTCCTTGAACGGGTCGAAGTGCACCTCCACCGAGGCCTCCGACAGCGTACGAAGCGTGTCGAGGTAGGCCTGCTTGCCCTGGCGGACGTATCCAGCGGACTTCTCATCCTGAACAGCGGTCATGACGATCGCTCCTTTGCATCGCTGAGTTCTACGTTGAGCTGACGACGTGACCCACGTTACCCGGACACGCGTCCCGATAACAAGAGTACGCGCGACTTCGTGTCACGCGTATCTTCGGGGCATACGAAAGCGCCCCGTCCTCTTCGGGACGGGGCGCTCATCGATCGCGGAGGCTGGATCTCGACCCGCCCGTCGCTTCCGCTCGCAGGCTCGCGGAAGCGGGGCTCGCTCGATCTCTTCGCGTTGTGACCCTGCTCGTGCCTCGCAGGGTCACAGGCTCAGACCTGCTCGTGCGACTCCACAGCGGCGACGATCCGCTCGATGGCCTCGTCGACCGGGATGCCGTTCTCCTGGTGGCCGTCGCGGTAGCGGAAGCTGACCGCGCCCTTCTCGACGTCCTCGCCTCCGGCGATCAGCATGAACGGGATCTTCTGGAGCTGGGCGTTGCGGATCTTCTTCTGGAAGCGGTCGCTCGACTCGTCCACCTCGACGCGTACGCCTGCCTTCTTCAGCTTGCCGGCGATGTCGTAGACGTAGTCGTTGAACGCATCCGCGACCGGGATCATCTCCACCTGGACCGGGGCGAGCCACGGCGGCATGGCGCCGGCGTAGTGCTCGACCAGCACACCCAGGAACCGCTCGATCGAACCGAACTTCGCCGAGTGGATCATCACCGGCTGCTGGCGGGTGCCGTCGGCGGCCTGGTACTCCAGGTTGAACCGGTCCGCGGCCGGCTGGTTGAAGTCGTACTGCACCGTGCCCATCTGCCAGGTCCGGCCGATCGCGTCCTTGGCCTGGACGGAGATCTTCGGTCCATAGAACGCCGCACCGCCCGGGTCGGGCACGAGGTCGAGACCGGTCTCGGACGCGACGTCCTCGAGGATCTTGGTGGCCTCGGCCCAGTCCTCGTCACTGCCGACGAACTTGTCCTTGTTGGAGTCGTCGCGGGTCGACATCTCCAGGTAGAAGTCGTCGAGACCGAAGTCCTTGAGGACGGTCAGCATGAAGTCGAGCAGGTGCTTGACCTCGGCCGGTGCCTGCTCCTTGGTGCAGTAGGAGTGGGAGTCGTCCTGGGCGAAGCCACGCACGCGGGTGAGGCCGTGGATGACGCCCGACTTCTCGTTGCGGTAGACCGAGCCGAACTCGAACAGGCGCAGCGGCAGCTCGCGGTAGGAGCGCCCGCGAGAGCGGAAGATCAGGTTGTGCATCGGGCAGTTCATCGCCTTGAGGCGGTAGTCCTGCCCGTCCACGTCCAGCGCCGGGAACATGCCGTCGCCGTAGTAGGGCAGGTGGCCCGAGGTGTGGAAGAGCTGCTCACGCGCGATGTGCGGGGTGCCGACGTACTCGAAGCCGTGCTCGATGTGCTTGGCGCGTACGTAGTCCTCCATCTCCCGCTTGATGATCCCGCCCTTGGGGTGGAAGACCGGGAGGCCGGAACCGATCTCGTCCGGGAAGGAGAACAGGTCGAGCTCACGGCCGAGCTTGCGGTGGTCGCGGCGCTCGGCCTCCTCGATCCGGGTCAGGTGGGCGTCGAGCGCCTCCTTGGACTCCCAGGCGGTGCCGTAGATGCGCTGGAGCTGCTTGTTCTTCTCGTCGCCACGCCAGTACGCCGCGGCGCTGCGCATCAGCTTGAAGGCCGGGATCCGCTTGGTGGTCGGCAGGTGCGGGCCGCGGCACAGGTCCTTCCAGGCGATCTCGCCGTTGCGGTCGAGGTTGTCGTAGATGGTCAGCTCGCCACCGCCGACCTCGGCACTGGCGCCTTCGGCGGCATCGGCCGCCGAGCCCTTGAGGCCGATCAGCTCGAGCTTGTAGGGCTCGTCGGCCAGCTCGACGCGGGCGTCGTCGTCGGTGGTGACCCGGCGGGAGAACTTCTGGTTCGCCTTGATGATCTTCTTCATCCGGGACTCGATCTTGACCAGGTCCTCGGGCACGAACGGGGTCTCGACGTCGAAGTCGTAGTAGAACCCGTCGGTGACCGGCGGGCCGATCCCGAGCTTGGCCTCCGGGAAGAGCTCCTGCACCGCCTGCGCCATCACGTGCGCGGTGGAGTGACGCAGGATGTCGTGGCCGTCCTTGGAGTCGATCAGGACACCCTCGACCTCGTCGCCGTCGGCGAGCTCGTAGGCGAGATCCTTGAGGTCCTCACCGACCCGGGCCGCGATCACGTCGGGGTTGTCCGCGAAGAGCTCCCACGCCTTCGTGCCCGTAGTGACCGTCCGCTCCTCGCGCCCGTCGGGGGTGAGTACGGCGATCTTGATCTCGGACACGATTTCTCCTGGCATCGTTCGGGTGGACTAGGGCCACGCCGATCGTATCCAGATGGTGGCGCACACCGTGCATCAAGCACCGCCGGACATCACCGGGACCGGCTCACTCATAGCGCCAGACGGTGTGCTCGTCGTTGACGAAGATCGCCCCCGCCCCGGCGGCTACCTCGACATCCTGGCCGGGCTCCTCTTCCGTCGCCAGCGAATCGACCTCGTCGAGCGTGAGCGTCCACTCCGGCGCGTCACGGCCCCACTCCCGGTATCCGATCGTCGCTCCGTCGACGGTGTAGACACCTGCGTCGAGCGTGGCCGCCACGTGGTCGTAGCCGTTCTCAGCCAAGGCTCCGTCGATGTCGAAGAGGCGGCCGCTCGACCTCTGCAGGGTCATCTCCTTCCCGTCGACGGCGACGACATCGACCGCCATCCACCCGAAGCCGCCTTCGACGATGTCAAGGCTCCCCGCCTCGCCCTCCTTGCCGTAGATCGGGAACGGCGGCGTGGGGCTCACCGACGTTCCCGCGGCCTCGTCGTAGGAGTACGGCGGCGAGACTGCGTACCTGTTGCCCGCGACACTCATCACGTCACCGGAGACGTTCTCGGTCCACAGGCTCTTGCCCGTCTTCGGGTCGAAGGCGAACAGGCTGCCGGACGTCACCAGAACGAAGTCGTCGTTGGCGCGAAGCCCGAGCAGATACTCCTCCGCCAGGCCTGCGGCATGGCCCGCGGGCAGCTCAGTGCTCCACTCCTGCTCGCCGCTCTCCTCGGCATAGCGGGTCAGCTGGTCGCCGTCGAGGGCGAAGGTCGCATCGTCGGCGTAGGCGAAGTCCTGCCCGGTGATGCTCCAGTCCTCCTCCTTGCTCTCGGGATCGAGCTTGGTCAGCTTCTCGCCGACCCGGACCACAAAGTCGCCGTCCTCGGCGATGCCTTGGAGACCGACCTCCGGATCGGTGTTCTCCCAGACGACCTCGCCGTCGTAGTCGAACACGACGTCGCCGCTGTCGCTGTCGCTGCCCGCGCTGGAAGCCGTGGCGACGTACCAGCTCGCCGTGATCAGCTTCTGGTCCTCGTAGAAGTTGAGGTAGTTGTAGGGGTGCCGCTCGTCGCGCCAGCGCTCCTTGCCGTCCTCGTCCAGGGCGACCAGCCCAGGCTCCTCGCCACCCAGCTTGACCAGGTTGAGCCCCGGTCCGGGGTGGACGTACGCGACCGGCTTGTCGGACTCCCAGGACCACTCCTGGCTCGGCTCGGTCGTCACCGGCCCTGCGGTCAGCTCGCCGCCCTCGTCGTCGCGCAGGAGCAAGAAGGCGGTGATGCCGATACCGGCGACGAGGACCAGCGCCACACCGATGGCGAGACCGATCCACAGTCCTGTCCGCTTCTTCGGGCCCGGCGCCGGGAAGCCTGGCGGAGGCGTCCCCGGCGCCGCCCACTGGGCAGGCGGCGGGGGTGGCGGGGGTGGCGGGGTCCATGAGCCCGGCACCAGGGTCGGTTCGTCGTGAATGCCCGGCGGGGGCGGGCCGAATCGCGGAACCCCACAGGTGGGGCAGGCGGTCACACCGGCAGCGAGCTGCGTACCGCAGCGCGGGCAGGTCGGTTGGGGCATCTGGGTCATGATTTCATCGTTTATCAGACGTATCCATCGTTTTGCCTTCGAAACGCACCGTTTCCCGGCAATCAGATGGGTCGACCGGGTCGACATGATCCGCGCCGCAGCGCACGGTAGCGTCAGTCGTGATGACTCAGATGCGCGCAACCGTGGTCCACAACGGCGAGCTCTCGGTGCGGTCGGTGCCGCGACCGGAGCCCGGGCCGGGTCAGCTGCTGATCAAGGTGCTGCGCACCGGGATCTGCGGCTCCGACCTGCACGTCCGCGAGCACGCCGACGAGCTCAACCAGGTGGTCACCGAGATCGGCTACACGACCGCTATGACGCCGGACCAGGAGATCGTGCTGGGCCACGAGATCCTCGGCGAGGTCGTCGCCTACGGCTCGGAGACCCGCGGTCGCTGGGAGCCGGGCACCTCGGTGGCGGCGCTGCCGGTGCTGCGTACCGACGGGGCGATCCACATGGTCGGCTTCGACGTCGACTCCCCCGGCGGCTTCGCGGAGTACTGCGTCGTTCAGGAGGCCTTCACCTTTCCGGTCCCCGATGGCGTCTCGCCCGACCAGGCGGTCTTCACCGAGCCCCTGGCGGTCGCCTTCCACGCCGTACGCCGCGGAGCGGTCTCCGCGCGGCGCCCCGCCGTGGTCATCGGCTGCGGCCCGATCGGGCTCGCCGTCATCCTCATGCTCAAGGCGCAGGGGGTGAAGACGGTCGTCGCCTCCGACCTTTCCCCCGCGCGCCGCGCGCTCGCGGTGAAGTGCGGTGCCGACGTGGTCGTCGACCCGCGCGAGTCCTCGCCGTGGGACGCCTACAAGCAGCGTGGCCCGGTGAAGTCCCTGACCGACTACCTGGGCTTCGGGATCGACGCGATGCAGGTCGTACGCCGCATCCCCCTGCTCCCCTGGGAGACGGTGCTGCTCAACGCCGACCGCCTGGGGCAGTCGCCGACCGGCCCGGTGGTCTTCGAGTGCGTCGGCGTGCCCGGGATGCTGGAGCAGATCATGACCGCGGCGCCGCTGCACACGCGGGTCGTGGTGGTCGGGGTGTGCATGGAGCCGGACACGATCCGGCCGGCGATCGCGATCCACAAGGAGATCGACCTGCGGTTCGTGTTCGGCTACGACCCGGCGGAGTTCGCGCGCACGCTCGAGCTGATCGCCGGCGGAAAGGTCGACCCCTCACCGCTGCACACCGGGACCGTCGGGCTCGACGGGGTCGCTCAGGCCTTCAACGATCTGGCCGACCCGGAGACGCACGCGAAGATCCTGGTCGACCCCTGGGCGTGATCAACGGTTCTGGTGAACGGATTCATGGCATACCCCGATAGGCTTCCGATCTCGATCGTCCATCGCCTCCGAAAGAGCTCGTGACCCCCACCACCGGCCCCAAGTCCCGTCTCATCATGCCGTCTCGGCGGATCCTGCGGCTGCAGCGGCGCACCACCGCCGCGGTCGTGCTGCTCACTCTCGGCCTCGGAGCGCTGGCGATGCTGCTCCCCGTCGCCGCGGTCGCCCAGCAGGTCGCGGACCGCTGGAACAGCGGTCGATGGGCGGAGGTGAAGGTGGTGGAGCGCTGCGAGTTCGACGCGGGCACCGGCGACATCCTCGCCTGCACCGGCCGGTGGAAGGTCGCCGGCGAGCAGGTGACCGGGCAGATCCACGGCACCCTGCGCGACATCGGCCGCGACCCGAACCCGTCCAAGGCGACCTTCCGGATGTGGGTGGTCGGCGCGGACGCCTACGGCGAGCATGCGATCAACCCGTGGCCGGTACGCATCCTCGGCATGGGCCGCGATCCGGTGCTCTGGGGTGGTCTCGGGCTCGTCGTGCTCGGCCTGGCGGTGCTTCCGACACGGCGGGCATGGCTGCGTACGCCGAGCGAGGAGTCGCTCTCCGAAGATCTTGTCATCCGGCTGAGCACCCACCCGGCGCACGGGCGGGCCTGGCTGGTTCCGGTCGGGCTGCTCGGCGGCCCTGCGCTGGTCGGGCTCGGCGCCTGGATCGCGACCCGCCCGCAGCTGCCGATCGTGATCGTCCTGGCCGGCTCGGCGGTCGCACTGGCCGGGCTGGGGCTCGGCTTCCGGCTCACCTGGCTCGGGCTGAGGCGGCCGCTGGCGGTCGACCTGGGACTGTACGAAGGCGGGCTGGTCCTGGAATATGCCCGGCACACCGATGTCGTGCTGTGGGACGACGTGGTCAGGATCGACACCGGTGTCGCCGACTCGCGCAAGCCCAACCCGCGCATCGACATCACCCTGCACCTCGTCACCGGCCGCTCGCTGCCGCTGCCTCAGGTCGATCACCAGCACAGCCTGGCCGCACATCTGCGCCTGCATGAGCCGACGATTCTGGTGGACGGATCACCTACCGGTAGTATCTGACCCATCAGCGGCCCGTTCCGGTCTTGCCCCCGGCTGCTTTCGGTATCAACTCATTATGGCGAGACACCTCGCTTGAAAAGTTGACTCCTCCTTGTCTCAGCAGAGCTTCAGCGCGCTCGGCGTGCCCGCAGACCTCACCGCCGTCCTCGACCACCACGGCATCACCTCCCCCACCCCGATCCAGGCCGCGACCCTGCCGGACTCCCTCGCCGGGCGCGACGTGCTCGGTCGCGGGCGGACCGGGTCGGGCAAGACGTACGCCTTCCTGCTTCCGCTCGTCGCCCGCCTCGCGGGTGGCGCCCGGGCGAAGTCCGGCAAGCCGCGGGCGCTCGTGCTCGCCCCGACCCGTGAGCTGGTCCGCCAGATCGAGGAGTCGCTGCGGCCGCTCGCCGCAGAGGCCGGCCTGAGCGTCCAGACCGTCTTCGGTGGTGTCGGGCAGAACCCGCAGGTCATCGGCCTGCGCAAGGGTGCCGACGTCGTGCTCGCCTGCCCCGGCCGCCTTGAGGACCTGATCTCGCAGCGTCACGCCGACCTGTCCTCGATCGAGGTCACCGTCCTGGACGAGGCCGACCACATGGCCGACCTCGGCTTCCTGCCCGCCGTGCGGCGCCTGCTGGCGATGACGCCGAAGGGCAGCCAGCGCCTCCTGTTCAGCGCGACGCTCGACAAGGGCGTCAACGTGCTGGTCAAGCAGTTCCTCCAGCAGCCGGTCATCCACGAGGCCGACTCGGCGCAGTCGCCGGTGGCCGAGATGGAGCACCACGTGCTGCATCTCTCGGCCCGCGAGCACCGCATCCCTGTGCTCGCCGACCTCGCCGCCGCTCCGGGCCGCACCGTCGTCTTCACCCGCACCAAGCACGGCGCCAAGGGCGTCGCCCGCCAGCTCGGCCGCGCCGGCATCCCGGCCGTCGAGCTCCACGGCGACCTCTCCCAGAACGCCCGCGTGCGCAACCTGGAGGCGTTCCACTCCGGCCGGGCGACCACGCTGGTGGCCACCGACATCGCGGCCCGCGGGATCCACGTCGACGACGTCACCCTCGTCGTCCACGCCGACCCGCCCGCCGAGCACAAGGCCTACCTGCACCGCTCCGGGCGTACGGCCCGCGCCGGCGCCTCCGGCACCGTGGTCACCCTGATGCTGCCCGACCAGGTCAAGGACGTCCGCACCCTGACCCGGGCCGCCGGTATCAAGCCGACCACCACCCGCCTCGACGGCCCCAGCCACCCGATCCTGGTCGAGCTGGCTCCGGGCGAGCGCAGCCGCCCCGGCCCGTTCGTCCCGGTCGTCACCCAGCCGCCGCGCCGCCCCGCCGGCGAGGGCACCGGCAACCGGAAGAGCCGCCCCGGCTCGCGTGCCCGCAAGCGCCAGCGGGCTGCTGGCAGCCGCTGAGTCTCCACCGTCGGTCGAGCCGCCGGAGCCGCTAGGCGAAGGCGTGTCGAGACCAACACAGTCCCCTCGGCGCTCGATGGGACCGTGTTGGTCTCGACACGCTCGGCCGCAGGCGGCCTCGCGGCTCGACCAGCGGGGTCGGACTCCGACTCGAGACTGAGGACCTGGTCCGCCGGCCGAACTAGGGTTGGCCGGGTGACTGTGCATGACACCTCCGGCTCGCCCGGCCGGCTGGCGACCTTCTTCGCGACCGACGACGACTGGGAGCGGGAGGGCTCGATCACGCTCGGCGACTGGCTCGTCGGTGCGATCGTGCTGGTCTCGAGCCTGGCCACCCTGGAGCTGATCCGGGGAGTCGGGACGCTCGACTCCAGCGACGCACCGACGTGGGTCGAGTGGACGGCCGTGGTCGTCGGCGCGGCGCTGCTCGTCTTCAGGCGGCGCTTCCCGCTCACGGTCGCGCTCCTGGCCGGGCTGCACATGTTCGTCACCGGGGTGTGGCTCCCGACCGTGATGGGGCTGCTGCCGATGCAGATCATCTACTTCGTGGCCTTCTTCGCCGGCGCGGCCTGGGCACGGCGCCGGCGGGACATGGTGGTCGTGATGGGGCTGATCACCCTGTTCATGTTCGCCTGGCTCTCCTGGCAGTTCGCGGTCGGCAGCGGGATCGACGAGATCCGCGAGGCGACCGCCGACGCCGAAGGCTCCACGCTCATCGGCCCGGTGACCGCCTACGTCCTGCTCACCACGATGATGAACCTGCTCTACTTCGCCGGCGCGATCGTAGGCGGCCAGGTCGCCTGGCGGGGCGCACGACAGAAGGCCGAGCTCGCCGAGCAGGCCGCGACCATCGCCGCCCAGTCCGGGCAGCTCCAGCGCCGCGCGGTCATCGACGAGCGCCTGCGCATCGCGCGCGAGCTGCACGACGTGGTCGCCCACCACGTCGCGGTCGTCGGCGTCCAGGCCGCAGCCGGGCGCAAGCTGCTCGAACGCGGCCGTCCCGGTGACATCGAGGGCGCTGCCGAGGCGCTCGGCAACGTCGAGACCTCCGCGCGCGAGGGCGTCACCCAGATGCGCTCCCTGCTCGGCACGCTGCGCGACCCGGCCGGCGAGACGGAGACGGAGGCCGAGAGCGTACGCCGCCCGGAGCCGCGCCTCGAGGACCTGCCCGCGCTCCTGGACGAGGTACGCGAGAGCGGGCTGCGGGTCGACTACCAGGCCGTGGGGCCGGTCGAGGACCTCTCGCTGCCGCTGGCGCACTCGGTCTACCGGATCGTCCAGGAGGCGCTGGCCAATGTACGCCGCCACTCCACCGCCGACCGCGCCCAGGTCGTCCTCCGTGTCGACCGGGCGTCGGCCGCGCCGTACGCCGAGGTCGAGGTCACCGACAACGGCCGGCCCCGGCACGGCACCTCCGGCAGCGGACTGGGTCTGCTCGGCGTACGCGAACGGGCGGCCATCCGGAAGGCGGAGGTCGACATCGGACCCAGGGCCGTGCAGGGGTTCCGGGTGCGGGTGCGGTTCCCGATCGAGACGGGGGTGCCGGCGTGATCCGGGTGCTGCTCGCCGACGACCAGCAGCTGGTGCGCTCGGGATTCCGACTCATCCTCTCGTTGGAGGACGACATCTCGGTGGTCGGTGAGGCCTCCGACGGCGCCGACGCCATCGCCAAGGCGCGCGAGCTGAGGCCTGATGTGGTGCTGATGGACGTGCAGATGCCCGGCACCGACGGCATCGAGGCGACGCGTACGGTGGTCGCCGAGGGGCACGCCAAGGTGATCATCCTGACCACCTTCGACCGCGACGACTATCTCTTCGACGCACTCGCCGCCGGCGCCAGCGGCTTCCTGCTCAAGAACGCCGACCCCGACTCGCTGGCCGAGGCGGTGCGGGCCGCGGCAGACGGCCACGCGCTGCTCGCCCCGGAGGTCACGATGCGCGTGATCGGGCGGGTGACCAGCGACAACGCCCCTTCGACTCCGAGGACGAAGCCGCCCAAGGAGCTCGCCCTGCTCACCGCCCGCGAGCGCGAGGTGCTGCTGCTCATCGGCGAGGGCCTGAGCAACAACGAGATCGCCCGCCGGCTGTTCCTCACCGAGGCGACCGTGAAGACCCACGTGTCGGCCTGCCTGGCCAAGCTGCAGCTGCGCGACAGGGTGCAGACGGTGGTCTTCATCCACCGCCACGGTCTTCTTCCGGCCGGCCCGCCCAACGGGTGAGGGCGAGTTCATCCTCGCGACGGATCCGCCGGGCGCGGGGCTGAAATAGCGTGGGCCCCGTTCGTTCCCAACGCAGAGGAGATTCGATGCTCGAGGTCAGCGGGTTGACCCGTCGCTTCGGTGAGATGGTCGCCGTCGACGACGTGTCCTTCCCGGTCCCGTCCGGTGGGCTCACCGGGTTCGTGGGCGGCAACGGTGCCGGGAAGACCACCACCATGCGGATGATCATGGGGGTGCTGGCCGCGCACGCCGGGACGGTGTCCTGGCAGGGCCACGAGGTCACCCGCGAGGACCGGCGCCGGTTCGGCTACATGCCCGAGGAGCGCGGTCTCTATCCGAAGCAGCCGATCCTGGACCAGCTGGTCTACCTGGCGCGGCTGCGCGGCATGTCCACCGCCGACGCGCGCCGGGAGATCTCCGCGCTGTTGGAGCGGTTCGGCCTCGGCGGTCGCATGAAGGATCCGCTGGAGAAGCTGTCCCTGGGCAACCAGCAGCGGGTCCAGATCATCGCCGCTCTCGTCCCCGCGCCGATGGCGCTGATCCTCGACGAGCCCTTCTCCGGGCTCGATCCCGACGCCATCGACGCGATGGCCGACCTGCTGCGCGAGCACGCTCGCGACGGCGTACCCGTCGTCTTCTCCTCTCACCAGCTCGACCTCGTCGACCGGCTGTGCGACCGGCTGGTGGTGATGGCCCGCGGCCGGGTGGTCACCCAGGGGACGGGCGAGGAGCTGCGCGCCGACACCGCGCTCCGCTACCGGCTCGTCCTCGACGGCGACGCCGGTTGGGTACGCGACCTGCCGGGCCTCCACGTCCGCGACGTCTCCGGCCCCGAGGCCGAGATCGAGGTCGTCTCCCCCGGCGCCGAGCAGAAGCTGCTCACCGAGGCCACCAGCCGCGGGAACGTGCTCGACTTCCACCGCGTCGTACCCCGCCTGTCCGAGATCTACCGGGAGGTCACCGCATGAGGACGAAGCCCAGGAGCCAGCCCGTGTGGCAGATCGTCGCCCGCCGCGAGATCGCGGTCCGTGCCACCGACAAGTCGACCCTGATCGGCACCGCGGTCATGCTCGCGGTGATCGTGGGCGTGCTCGGCTTCACCGCGTGGAGCGAGAGCCGCGAGAAGACCTACGACCTCGCCTACTCCTCCACGGCCTCGCAAGCGATGGTCGAGGGCGTCGCCGAGCGGGCCGGCGACATCGACAAGCTGGTGAGCATCGAGCCGGTCGAGGTCGCCGACGAGGACGCCGCCCGGCACGCTCTCGAGGACGAGCAGGCCGACGCGTATCTGCGGGCGACCTCGGACGGGTGGACCCTGGTCAGCCTCGAGGAGGCCGACTCCGACCTTCGCGACGTAGTCGATCAGGCGGTCCAGGAGATCGTCCTCGCCGGCAACGCCCAGGCGGCGGGCACCTCGGCGGCCGTGCTCACCGAAGGAGCGCAGGTCGCGTTCGACCAGATCGAGGGCGACAGCGAGCTGAGCGCCATCCGGTGGATCGTCGGGTACGCCCTCGCGATCGTCTTCTACTTCGCCTCGATCATGTTCGGGATGACGCTGGCCAACAGCGTCGTGGAGGAGAAGCAGTCGCGGATCGTGGAGATGATCGCCGCCGCCGTACCGCTGCGGCAGCTGCTCGCCGGCAAGATCATCGGCAACGCCGTCATCGCCGTCGGGCAGATGCTCATCTATGTGGCCGTCGGGCTCGTCGGCCTGAGCCTGACCGAGTTCAGCTTCGCCCTACCGGCCCTGTCCGGCGCGATCGGCTGGTTCGTGGTCTTCTTCCTGATCGGCTTCGTGGTGCTCTCGACCCTGTGGGCGGTCGCGGGCGCGCTCGCCTCCCGCACCGAGGACCTGCAGTCCTCCTCCACCCCGATCACGATGCTGCTCATGGTGATGTTCTTCGGCGCCCTCTACCTCGACGGCGTCGGCGAGCAGATCGGATCGTACGTCCCCCCGCTCTCGGCCGTCCTCATGCCGATGCGCCTGGTCGAAGGCACCGCGGCCTGGTGGGAGCCGATCATCGCCGTGGTCCTGCTCCTCGCCTTCGGCGTCGCCCTCGTACGCCTGGCCGAGCGTCTCTACAGCCGCGCCCTGCTCCAGACCGGCGGCCAGCTCTCCCTCAAGGCGGCCTGGCGGCTCGAGGAGTAGCCGAGGCGTCACGTGCGTCGGCCGAGATGGCACCGAGGTGGCATCTCGGCCGACGTCAGTGACTTCTCGCCCGACGTACCTGACTTCTCGGCATGATGGGGGCAGTCGACGACGACCCGAGGAGCACAGACATGGCCCGAGAGATCACTACCGTTGTGAAGGACCTGCACTTCCTGGAGTGCCCGCGCTGGCACGAGGACCGGATCTGGTTCGTGGACTTCTACTCCCACAAGGTCTATTCGGCCCAGGAGGACGGGTCAGATCTCCGGGTCGAGGCGGAGGTGCCGGGGCAGCCGTCGGGGCTGGGCTGGCTCCCCGACGGCCACCTCCTGGTCGTCTCGATGCGCGATCGCCGGATCCTGCGACGCGAGACGGACGGATCACTGGTGACCCATGCCGACCTCAGCAGCCATGTCAGCCACCACCTCAACGACATGGTGGTGGACGAGCAGGGCAGGGCGTACATCGGGAACTTCGGCTTCGACATCATGGCCGGCGCCGACGTGGCGCCGACGGTGCTGCTGCGCGTCGACCCGGACGGGACGGTGACCGAGGTGGCCGACGACATGTGGTTCCCCAACGGCAGCGTGATCACCGACGACGGCACCCTCATCGTCGACGAGACCTGCGGCAACCGGATCAGCGCCTTCGACATCGCGGAGGACGGGTCGCTGAGCAACCGGCGTACGTGGGCGAAGTTCGGTGAGCTCACCACGCACACCGCCTTCGCGGAGGCGATGGGCGATGCCGTGCTCGCGCCCGACGGCTGCTGTCTGGACGCCGAGGGCGCCGTGTGGACCGCCGACGGGGTCTTCGGCAGGCTGGTCAGGGTCGCTGAGGGCGGCGAGATCCTCGAGCAGATCGAGCCGGGCGGCGGCGTCTTCGCGTGCATGCTGGGTGGCAGCGACGGGAAGACGCTGTACGCCTGCGCCGCGCCCGACTTCTTCGAGGATCAGCGCAAGGCCAACACGGAGGCACGGCTGCTGGCCATCCGGGTCGACGTGCCGAGGGCCGGGCGCCCCTAGGGTCCGGTCTACGCCTCGGCCCGCTCGTCGCTGGCGTCCGGCGGCGGGCCGTCGAGGCGGCCGGCGCGACTACGCATCGGTACGGCGACGTGGAGGGCATTGCTCTCGAGCGTGAAGTGGGCCGGCGTCTCGGTGAGGATCTCGCCGTCAAGGTTGACCGGCATCGGCTCGTCGGTGGTGATCCGCACGGCCTGGGTGGTCACGTGATGCACCTGCTCGTGCTCGACGAAATGGCCGCTTTTCAGCAGCCGGGCGATGGAGACGTGGTCGCTCAGCTTGCCTCGCATGATCGCGTAGACATCGAGGAGGTCGTCGTCGACCGAGGCATTGGGCGAGACGGTGTTGCCGCCGCCGTAGTGGCGGCCGTTCCCGACGGCGACCTGGAGCAGGTCCTCGAACTCGACCGTCTCGTGGTCGCCCTCCGGGAACTCCAGCCGTGCGGTGAAGGGGGTGTGATCGCGGTAGGCCTTCAGTGTCGCCACCGGGTAGGCCGCGGGTCCGATCAGCTTCTTCATCCCCGGGCTCAGCGCCTCGGTCACCGCGACGGAAAGACCGAAGGAGGCCACGTTGAGATAGGCGTGGCCGTTTGCCCTGCCGACATCGACGTTGATGACCTTGCCCTCGAGCAACTGCTGGATCGCAGCCTCCGGCTCGAGCTCCAGCTCGAGCGTGCGCGCGAAGTCGTTGGCGGTGCCGAGCGGGATGACGGCGAGCACGACATCGGTGTTGGCGACGCGGCCGGCGGCAGCGCTCACCGACCCGTCACCGCCGCCGATGACCAACAGGTCCGGCTTCTCGGCGGCCACCTCGTCCAGCGCGGCCTCCAGCTCCTCCCCCGAGTGGACTGCATAGGAACGGACTTCCTCGATCCCGGCGGACCGAAGCTTCTCCTCCACGGAATCCAGCGCGTCCGCTCCCCGGCGGGAGCCGGCGTTGACGACGAGGGCGACCTTCACGGAGTCGCGCGACAACAGCGATTGCATATCCACCCTAGGAGCGTACGCACTCCACCTGAGTCCGCGCTGGCGTGTTCCTGTGCGTTGCCTGTGCGGCCGACTACGGGCCGACGACGCCGGACGTGACCACCTCGGCGAAGACCCCGAATGCCGGCTCGCCGGCCCGGTTGAGCGGGCGGTGCGAGGCGAGCGTCTTCAGTAGCCGTACGTCCCGCTCCCCCGTCTCCGGATGGATGTCGATCACGGCGCAGCGCGGGATGGGCACACCGATCCGGAGCGTCGCCCCGCCGACCCGGATCTCCCGTCCGAGCCAGCTGTCCTCGGCATAGGGCTCATCGGTCTCGACCACCAGGTTCGGCCGGAACCGCGCCGCATCCAAGGCGTCCTGACCCGCCTGCCGGGCGAGGTCGCGCAGCGACGCCGTGGTCACCACCGACACCGCGCCGGCGAAGACGACGTCACCGCGTCGGGCACGGGCCAGCCGCACGGGCCGGTCGAGCCACCTCGAGAACAGCTCCGCGTGCGGGCCGCCGAGCAGCTCCACCTCGACCTCCCGACCCCAGTAGTCGCAGGTGAGCCGCTCACCCGTCGCGACCGGCTCCGCCGTGACGGACTCCTTGTCAGGCAGCTCGACCTCGAGCCGGTCGCCGGCCACCTCCGCCCGCACCGCGACCAGCGTGGGGTGCTGCACGGTCCGCAGCACCCGCCCGCGGGCCGGGTCGGTCTCGTCGACCGCCACCAGCGCGAGGCCCCGGTCTCCCACGACGCCCTGGGCGTCGAGCACCGCTCGGTCGTGGGGCAGGTGCCTGGTCCCCTTGATCGGCGCGAACCCCGCCCGGACGACCCTCAGCTCATCGATCACGGTGCCAGTCAACCAGCGTTGCGAAACGCCTTGGCACCCTCGGCCGCCAGCTCCGAGTAGTTCGTCGTGCCGGCGCCGAGAAGCTCTTCCGCTGCCCGCTTGACCGCACCGAGGGCAGCGAAGGCGAACGCGCCGCCGACCGAGATGCGCGCCGCGCCGGCCTCGGCCAGCTCCGGGACCGATGGGCCGCCCGGCAGCAGCAGGACGTTGACCGGGCGGTCGACGGCGTCGACCAGGCGGCGTACGTCCTCGACGGCGATGACTCCGGGCGCGAAGAGCACATCGGCGCCGGCCTCCTGATAGGCCTGGAGGCGGGCGATCGTGTCGTCCAGATCGTCGCGGCCGCGGATGTGGTTCTCGGCGCGGGCGGTGAGGACGAAGCCGTCACCGGCGGCGCCGGCCGCGGCGGTCACCCGCTCGGCGGCTTCCTCGACGGAGTAGATGGTGTCCTTCTCGATCCCGGCGTAGTCCTCGATGGACCCGCCGGCCAGACCGGCGGCCACGGCGAGCCGGAACGTCTCCTCCACCTCGGTCGTGGTGCCCGCAAAGCCCGCCTCCAGGTCGGCGGAGACGGGCACATCGACCGCCTCGACCAGCGCGGTGGCGTGCGCGATCACCTCGTCGCGGGTGACCTGGCCGTCGAGGCGCCCGAGGGTCGCGGCGTAGCCGCTGCTGGTCGTGGCCAGGGCCGGGAAGCCCAGCGAGGCCAGGACCTTGGCCGAGCCCGCGTCCCAGGCGTTCGGCATCAGCAGCGGGCGTCCGGGCAGGTGCAGCGACAGGAAGTTCTCGGCGAGCGACATGCCGGTCACCCTGCCACGGGACGGCGCGGCCGAGAACCGGAATTCCGGCCTAGGATCGATGAGCATGGGCCACGATCGCGACCACATCTCACCCGCGGCGGACCGGCGCTACCTCATCGCCGCGATGTCGCTCCTGGGTGTGTTCCTGATCGGCGAGGTGACGGTCGCGATCCTCGCTGACTCGCTCGCGCTGCTGGCCGACGCCGGCCACATGCTGACCGATGTCGGGGCGATCGCGGCGGCTCTGTGGGCGATGCGGCTGGCCGCGCGGCCGGCGCACGGCCAGTGGACCTATGGCTGGAAGCGCGCCGAGATCCTCTCCGCCGCACTCAACGGCATCACCCTGATCGTCTTCGCCGCGGTGGTCGCCGTGGAGGCCATCCGACGCCTGATCGACCCGCCCGACGCCGAAGGCTGGCCGATGTTCGTGGTCGCGCTCGTCGGCTGCGCCGTCAACATCCTCGCGGCCGCCCTGATGGCGCGCGCCAACCGCACCTCGCTCAACGTCGAGGGCGCCTACCAGCACGTCCTCAACGACCTCTACGGCTTCATCGGCACCCTGGTCGCCGCGATCGTCATCCTGCTCACCGGCTGGACCCGCGCCGACCCGGTGGCCTCGCTCGTGGTCGTCGCCCTGATGACGTACGCAGGCGTCTGCCTGCTCCGCGACAGCGGCCGGATCCTGCTCGAGGGGGCGCCGGCGGAGGTCGACGTCGACGACCTGCGCCGGCACCTGCTCGACGTCGACCATGTGGTCGAGGTGCACGACCTGCATGCCTGGACGGTCACCTCGGGCCTGCCCGCGGTCTCGGCACACCTGACCCTGCGCCCGGAATGCTTCGTCGACGGCAGCGCACCGAAGGTCCTCGACCGGGTCCAGGCCTGCCTGGCCGGTCACTTCGACGTCGAGCACTCCACCTTCCAGCTCGAGCCCGAGACGCACCTGGCCCACGAGCCGGGGATGCACTGAGGGCGCAGGATCAGGCGCGAGCGAGCGCGGTGAGGGCCGCCTCGCGGGCCTGCTCGATCGCGTCCTCGGCGACCCCGCACAGCCGCAGACAGGCCGCGGCGATCGTGGCGACGGTCGTGCTGCCGACCCGGTCCTCGCGGCGGAGGCTGACCACGCTCTCGACCATCTGCACGACCAGCTCGCCGAGGCCGGGTTCGCCGCTCGCCGCCGAGACCCGCTCGCCCGCTGCGCGCTGCGCGGCCCGGCCGTAACCGGCGACGAGGTCACCCCGGAGATGGCCGTAGCGGTCGTAGACGGGTGAGGCGATGACGTCGGGCAGGCGGTAGAGCATGCCGATGTTGTAGGGCATGGCGACC
Source organism: Nocardioides sp. NPDC059952 (assembly GCF_042730435.1). NCBI lineage: Bacteria > Bacillati > Actinomycetota > Actinomycetes > Propionibacteriales > Nocardioidaceae > Nocardioides > Nocardioides sp. NPDC059952. Next base: position 76,306 of record NZ_JBHWLY010000013.1, read on the forward strand.
AGCGCGCTCATGTCGCTGACGGCGAGCGCGTAGAGGCCGACGTCGGGCTCGACCGACCCCATCCCGGCCTCGATCTTCCCGGCCTGCTCGACCCGGTCCTGGACCGAGCGCTCGAGCAGCACCGCGAGGATCTCCTCCTTGCTGCCGAAGTGGTAGTAGATGGAGGCCTGCCTCAGCCCGGCACCGTCCGCGATCTCGCGGGTGGTGGTGCCGGCATAGCCACGGCTCACGAAGAGCTCGGCAGCGGCAGCGAGGATCTGATCTCGGGGGTTCGCCGCAATCTTTCCGGGGAGCAGCCGTGGACGGCCGCGACCCGGGCGCGGCGAGATCTGTGACACCGTGGCATCGCCTTTTTCTGTCGTGCGATAGATAACATCGGAGAGGGTAAGTTTCGCACTCATATCGAAAGAGTCAAGCGCCAGAGGACGTGTCCGCCCCCAAACCCGTCAGTGCGTGAGCTTGAGCCCGACGACACAGCCGACGAGCGCGACGATCAGCAGGACGCGGACAGGACTGATCGCCTCCTCCCCCGCCACCATCGAGTAGCCGACGGTGAGCGCGGCGCCGATGCCGACCCAGACCGCGTAGGCGGTGCCGATCGGCAGGGTGCGCATGGCCATCGCGAGGCCCACCAGAGAGCCGATCAGGGCGACGCCGAAGACGATCGAGGGGACCAGCCGCGAGAATCCCTCGGTGCGACCCAGGGCAAGTGCCCACACGGCCTCGAGGACACCTGATACAACAAGAAAAAGCCAGGACATGACCCACTCCAGACGGCCGTCTTGTCGCGCCTCCGGGTACGGCTCCCTCGTCCGGCAGCCGGTCTCGGCTGACGTCTTCGACCCTAGCAAACCTGTCACACGATAGAAACTTCCCGGCAACAAGGAACGCTGCGTTCTTCAGCACGGGATTCAGGGGCGAATGATGGGAGGATGCGCAGGTGACCTTCACCGTCGGCTTCGTCACCGGAGCCACCCCCGACAAATGGGCCCGGACCTGGCGAGACCGCAGCCGTGAGCGGCTCGAGCTGGTCCCGGTCACCGAGGAGGACCAGGAGCGGCTGCTGCGCGAGGGCGAGCTCGACATGTGTCTCCTACGCCTCCCCGTGGACCGCGACGGCCTCCACTGCATCCCGCTGTACGAGGAGCAGCCGGTCGCGGTGATGGGCCACGAGCACCTGCTCTCGCTGCTCGAGGAGGTCGCCCTCGACGACCTCGCCGAGGAGCAGCTGGTCATCCCCGAACGCGGGGGCTGGACACCGAGCGCCGAGCAGATGTCGTGGCCGCCGATGAGTGAGAAGGATGCCGTCGAGACGGTCGCGGCCGGCACCGGGATCGCGATCGTGCCGATGTCGATCGCCCGGCTCTACCACCGCAAGGACGCCGTCTTCCGGCCGGTCACCGGCATCGAGCCCACCACCGTCGGCCTGGCCTGGCTGATCGACAACGACGACGAGCGGGTGCAGACCTTCATCGGCATCGTCCGCGGCCGCTCGCGGAACTCCTCTCGCGGCTGAGGCTCCGGCTCCGGCAAATGCCGGGTGAACGCCCGGCGACATCTGGCTGCGCCGCTCTCATTCCGGTCAGCAGGCTCCGCGTGCGTCCCTAGACTCTGCCCGATCAAGACGAGAAGGCAGGCGCTACGGGTGAACCGCACGGGGTGGACGACCGTCCTCGCAGGCGGTCTGGGGCTGGCACTGCTCGGCTGGTTCCTGATCGCGAACGTGCTCCCGGGAGGCGCCGGGACCGACAAGCTGGCCGATCCGGTGACCCTGAGGATCGCGGCCGGCTCCGAGCTCGACGACATCCTCTGCGCCGGCGGCACCAGCAGGGCCGAGGAGTCGACCGGCACACCGGTCCGCTGCAAGCCGAGCAAGCTGGTGAAGCAGCTGAAGGAGGAGACCAACGTCGAGCTCGAGCCGGAGTTCATCGGCACCCTCGAGGCCGCCGACGCGATCGTGGCCGATCCCGACCGCTACGACGCCGCCTGGTTCGCCTCCGACGACTACCTGCGGCTGGCGCTGGCGGCCAAGGGCACCGACGACCTGACCTCCTCCGACCCGATCATGCGCTCACCGGTGGTGCTCGGCGTGCACCACGACGTCGCCACCCGGCTCGGCTGGACCGATGACACCCCGGTCTCCTGGGAGGAGATCGCCCGCCGCTCCGCCGACGGCGAGCTCGGATTCCTGATGACCAGCCCCGCCTCCTCCAACTCCGGCCTGTCCACGCTGGCCGGCGTGGCCACCGCCTTCGACGCCGAGCCGCCGCTGCAGAGCGAGGACGTCGACGTGGTCCGGGAGGACGTACGCCAGCTCTTCAGCGGGCAGCTCGGCCGGGCGGCCAGCTCGGGGTGGCTCTCGGACATGTTCGGCGAGAACCCGACGGCCTACGACGCGATCTTCAACTACGAGTCCGAGCTGCTCGCGCTCGCAGAGCAGGTCGAGGATCTCGACATCGTCTACCCCAGCGACGGCACCACCGAGGCCACCTACCCGGTCACGCTCATCGACGCCGGGAAACAGAAGGCGTACGAGACGACGGTCGCGTGGCTGCGTACGGCACAGGTGCAGGAGGAGCTGAGCGAGGCGAGCGGGCGCCGACCGGGTCGCACGGGCGTGGAGCCCTCCCCCGGCGTGCCCGACAACGACGTCAAGACGCTCCCGCTCCCCGACGACCTCGGCACCATCGACGAGCTGATCTTCACCTACTTCGACGAGTTCGCACCCAAGACCCGGACGACCTATCTGCTCGACATCTCCGCCTCGATGGACGAGATCAAGATGAACCAGCTGCGGCGGGCCTTTGAGGGTCTGGCCGGCGACGACACGTCGATCAGCGGCCAGTTCAAGCGTTTCCGCAAGGGTGAGCGGCTCACGGTCTACACCTACGCCGACGAGGCCCGGCCCCTCGGCTCCGTCGTGGTCGCCGACCAGCCGGAGCGCGACGACGCGCTCGGCGACCTCATCGACCGGGTCGGCGAGCTGAGCGGCGACGGCGGCACCGCCTACTACGACGCGATCGACGCCGCCTACGCCGGCATCAAAGCCTCCCCCGAGGAGGGCGCCACCACCTCGATCGTGCTGATGACCGACGGCGAGCAGAACGGCGGGCAGTCCTATGCCCAGCTCAGCAAGAAGTACGAGGCGGCCTACCGCGATCTCGGGGTGCCGCTCTACGTGGTGCTCGTCGGCGACGCCGCCACCTCCGACGAGGCCAGCATCGAGCAGCTGGTCGGCTTCGCCGAGCACACCGGCGGCCGTGACGTGGTGGCCGAGGACGCCGCCGACCTCCGCAAGATCTTCCAGGAGATCCGTGACTACCAGTAAGCCCGCTTCGACCCTCACCAGGATCATCAACTCCGGCTGGACCAGTGCCGGGGCGGTCGCCGCGGTCCCGCTGGCCGGTGCGGCCGTCGCCACCGGTGCGTGGGGATGGGCGGTCGGCGCCGTCGGGTCGCTCGTGCTCGGCGCCGTCGGGTCGCTCGCGCGCGGCTCGCGGGCCCCCGGGGACGATCCGGAGCCACGCCCGCCCCGTGGTCCCGAGGGCCGGCCGATCCACACCTATTACTTCCTCTCCGAGACCCGGATCGCGATGCTCCACGCCCAGCTCTTCCGGGGCAAGGTCGGGTCCCGCCTCCGCGAGATCGTCAGGACCTCGTCGGGCGGTGTCGAGGCCGGGATCGACGTCCCGCCGGTCAAGGCGGTGACCAGGCAGGCCCGCGAGCTCGCCAAGAAGTACACCGAGGAGGCGCAGCCCACCAGGGAGACCCTGGTCGGGGACGTACTGGCCGCGCTGCAGGTCAGGGGGCTGCTGCACGAGCCCGACGCCGAGCTGAACCGTGTCGCCGGCCTCGTCGCCCGGACTGACACCGACGACCAGTTCCTCCAGTTCAACGTCGCCGGCCCCGACCTGCGCCAGGCGGTGCTCGAGGTCCCTGCCCCGGTCGGCGAGGGGCGCGACAACACCGGGACCCTCGAGCAGAAGAGCCACGGGCTCACCATCACCATGCACGTCGGCAGCCGCGGGAAGCAGGAGGACTTCGACGAGCTCGAGCACCGCGACAACGTGGTCGTGGTCGGCGTGCTGCGCAACCTCGACGTCACCGGACGGACCTCGACGGTCCGGGTGATCGCGGTCTACTGAGACCCGAGTCGTCGCGGGCCGCGCGCACCCGGCAGACTTTGCACCATGCTCGAACCGACCGATCTCACCGCCCGCGCGACCGAGGCGCTCCGCACCACCTTCGGCGCCGAGGCCACGGTGGTCGGGAGGGCGCCCGGACGGGTCAACCTGATCGGTGAGCACACCGACTACAACGCCGGGCTGGTGCTGCCGGTCGCCCTCCCCCACGCCACCTACGCGGCGGCCGCGCCGCGCACCGACGGCGTCATCCGGATCGCATCCGCCCAGGAGCCGGAGCCGTTCACCGGCCACATCGACGAGCTCGGACCGCAGATCGAGGGCTGGGCCGCGTACGTCGCGGGGGTGCTCTGGACGCTGCGCGAGGCCGGCCTCGTCAACGGCGGCCTGGACATGCACCTGGAGTCCTCGGTCCCGCTCGGCGCCGGCCTGTCCTCCTCGGCGTCGGTCGAGTGCGCCACCGCGGTGGCGGCGCTGGGTGTCGCCGGCCGGGCTCTCGACGAGGACCTGCAGCGGGCGGTCGTCGCGGCCGGGATCAGGGCCGAGACCGAGGTTGCCAAGGCGCCGACCGGCGGGATGGACCAGTCGGTCGCCGTTTTCGCCGAGGCCGGCGGTGCCCTGCTGATCGACTTCGACTCCGGTGCGCACCGCAACGTCCCGCTGGCACTCGGCGAGCGCACGATCCTGGTCACCGACACCCGGGTCAAGCACCAGCTGACCGACGGCGGCTACGCCTCCCGGCGCGCCCAGTGCGAGAAGGCTGCCGCGGATCTCGGGCTGCGCTCGCTGCGCGAGGCCACCCTGGGCCAGGTCGAGTCCCTCGGCGACGAGGTCGTACGCCGTCGGGCGCGCCACATCGTCACCGAGATCGCCCGCGTCGACCCGACCGTGACCGCGCTGGGTGGCGGTGACTGGGTCGCGATCGGTGAGCTCTTCGCCACCTCGCACGCCTCGATGCGCGACGACTTCGAGATCTCCGTCCCCGAGCTCGACCTGGCCGTCGCGACCGCGGTCGACGCCGGTGCCGACGGGGCGCGGATGACCGGTGGCGGCTTCGGCGGCTCGATCGTCTCGATCCTCCCCACCGACGCCGTCGAGACGGTCAGCGCGGCCATCGACAAGGCCTTCGCCGAGGCGGGCTACGGCGCCCCGGGGCACCTGATCGCCACGCCGTCGGCCGGCGCGATGTTCACCGAGACGGTGGCCTGAGCACGCTGCCTCAGGCCAGCCCCGCCTGCGCCAGCATCCGGGTCGCGGTGGCGGCGGCCGCTTCACGCGCCGCTCGCAGCAGATCGACGTCGGTCTCGGTGCGACCGGGGATCGGGTCGTCCGCGTCGGGCGCGAACGTCAGCGTGCTCACACCGGCGTAGCTCCCGGCCCGCATCTGGGCGACCGTGCTGCGGTAGCGCTCCGGCCGGCCCCGATAGAGGTCGCCGAGCTCGGGGTTGACCCGGTGCAGATAGCGCTCGATGACCCGGTCGGCCGGCCCGTAGGCGGGCGCCGTCCCGAAGGGCCGGGTGACCAGCACGATCGCGTGCGTCGCCCCGAGCGCCGCCGCCGAGGCGACCGGGACCGCTTCGACCAGCCCGCCGTCGAGCCAGCGGCGGCCGCGTACGGTCACCGGGAGACCGCCGGCCAGGGGCAGCTGGCTGGAGGCGATCACCGAGTCGGTGAGGTCGGTGGGACCGGTGAAGTCGGTGAGCGGGACCGCCTTCGCGGTCACCACGTCGGTGGCCACCGCCGCCAGCCGGGGCGCCGCCTCACGCAGCGCGAGCGACCACTCGAACAGCTCCGCCGAGCGGGCGGTGATCCCGCGGGTGTCCACCATCGACTTGCGCCGCAGCATCCGCCCGGCGCCGATGTACTCGGGCGAGGCGAAGACCGAGGCGTACGACTCGCTGAATGCGCCGATGGTCCCGGCCGCGACCGCGGTCGCGTTGGCGGCACCGGCGGAGGTGCCGACCACCAGGTCGACCGCGTCCACGATGCCCTGGTCGGCGAGCACCGCGGCCATGGTCGCCGACAGCATCCCTCGCATCCCGCCACCCTCGATCACGAGAGCCAGCGTCGCCCCGTCATCCTTGTTCCCGCCGTGCCCGCCGAGGCGGGACCGGAGCAGCTCGACCACTCCCGATTGCGTTGCGTCCACACCGAGGATTGTGATGCTACCGAGGAGTAGGTCCTCGCATCGGGTCGCTTCGACACGCCCCGGCAGGGGCGCACGTCACATGCTCGGTCGGGCGACGGCCGCGGTCCCTGCGGCCACCTCGTAGTGCGCCGAGAACTCGTCGAACCGCGACAGCACCTCGCGAGCCGCCGCGGGCACGACCGCCGCACCGTCCGCGCCGCCGAACGCGGCGACCCCGTCCTCGTCGGCGAAGGTCATCACCGTCGCGAACTCGACCTCGTCCCCGAGGTCCCGCCGCAGGACGACCGGTCCCTCCACCCCCGGGATGGCGCGCGCGGCGATCCCCGGGATCACCTGCTCGGTGAGCACCTTGAAGTACGCATCCGCGTTCGCGGGAGTGGTCCAGCCCCGCCAGTAGCGAACGATCATGAGCATCCTTCCGTCGGGTCGACAGAGTCGGACTCATGCTCCCACCACCGACCGGGCAGGGATGCGGTTTCACAGAACGTGAGCGGACAGCCAGTCCGCCAGCTCGCGGGCGGAGCGGTCGACGACGTTGGCCCAGTCGAGGGCGCTCTCGTCGGCGTTGTCCGAGACGTGCTTGACGATGCGCGCCGGGACTCCGGCCTCCCGGGAGGCCCAGGCGACGGCGAAGGCCTCCATGTCGACCAGGTGGGCGCGGCGGGCGAGCTCGGCGCGTACGACCGTGTCGGTGACGAAGAGGTCGCCGGTGGCACAGACGATGTCCGACTCCCCGACCTCCAGCGCGTCCTCGACCTGGTGACCCAGCGCCCGGATGGCGGCGGACGAGAAGTCGTGGTTCAGCACGGTCCCGACCTCGTAGATCCCGGCGTGACCGTCACGCAGCGCACCGCACGAACCGATGTTGACGACCTGCCGGATGGTCTTGTCGGCCGCCAGCACCCGCGAGACGGCCGATGCGGACGCCACCTTCCCCATCCCGGTGATCACCACCTTGAGTCCGGAAGGAACATGGGCCGCCTCGGCCTTGGTCGCCGACACCACGAGTACGCTCACGGCCGGTGACCCTACCGTCACCCCGAGAACCAGATGCCGAGTCGGCGCGTTCTGACGCGCCGACTCGGCATGGATTCTGGTCAGGACGAGCCGAGTCGGCCCAGGGGTTCTACTTCAGCTCCGCGGACGAGAGCCCGAGAACGCGGCGCGCCACGATCAGCTGCTGGATCTGCTGGGTGCCCTCGAAGATGTCGAGGATCTTCGAGTCGCGGGCCCACTTCTCCAGCAGCTCACCCTCGGAGTAGCCGATGGTGCCGGCCAGCTCCACGCAGGACAGCGTCACGTCCGAGCCCATCCGGCCGGCCTTGGCCTTGGCCATCGAGGCTTCCTTGGAGTTGGGCTGGCGGTTGTCGGCCATCCAGGCGGCCTGGAGCATGAGGAGATAGGCGCCCTCGTAGTCCGACTCGAGCTGGATGAACTTCGCCGCGGCCGCCGACTGCAGGTGGGCCGGCCGGTCGTAGTCGATCTCGACGCCGGCCTTCTCGAGCAGGTCGCGGGTGTAGTCGAGCGCCGCCCGGGCGCAGCCGACCGCCATCGAGGCGACCAGAGGACGGGTGTTGTCGAAGGTGGCCATCGCGCCGGCGAAGCCCTCCTTGACGTTGACCTCCGGCGAACCGAGGAGGTTCTCCGCGGGCACCCGGCAGTCGGTGAAGGTGATCGTGGCCGTGTCGGAGGCCTTGATCCCGAGCTTGTGCTCGAGACGCTCGACCTTCATCCCCGGCGTGCCCTTCTCGACCACGAACGACTTGATCGCGGCCTTGCCGAGCTCCTTGTCGAGCGTCGCCCACACCACGACCGCGTCGGACCGGTCACCGGAGGTGACGAAGATCTTCTCGCCGTTGAGCACGTAGTGGTCGCCGTCGAGCGTGGCGGTGGTCTTGATGTTGGCCGAGTCGGAGCCGGTGCCGGGCTCGGTGATCGCCATCGAGGCCCAGATGCCGTCGAAGCGCTCATGCTGCTCGTCGTTGGCAACCGACGCGATGGCCGAGTTGCCCAGGCCCTGGCGCGGCATCGCGAGCGTGAGCCCGACGTCGCCCCAGCACATCTCCGAGACGGAGAGGACCGAGGACATGTTGGCGCCGTTCTTGACCTTGCCGTCGTCGGGCTTGGAGTCACGGCGTACACCGGTGGCGCCCGCGCCCTCACCCTGCCCGGACTCGGCCAGACCGTCGGCCATGGCGGCGAGCATGTCGAGCTCGGTGGGGTACTCGTGCTCGGCCTTGTCGTACTTGCGCGAGATCGGTCGCAGCATGTTCATCGCGACCTGATGGACCTGCTCGCGCAGCGGCTTGAGCTTCTTGGGGTCTTCCAGATTGATGGCCATCAGACCAGCACCGTGCCTTCCATGATCCCGATCGCACGCAGGTCGCGGTACCACCGCTCCACCGGGTGCTCCTTGACGAAGCCGTGGCCACCGAGCAGCTGGACGCCGTCGAGGCCGATCTGCATGCCCTTGTCGGCACACAGCTTGCGAGCCAGCGCGATCTCGCGGGTCGCGTCGATGCCCTGGGCCACCCGGCTGGCGGCCTTGTAGGTCACCAGCCGCATCGCCTGCAGCTCGATGGCGATGTTGGCGACCATGAACGCCACCGACTGGCGGTGGGCGATCGGCTCGCCGAAGGCCTCGCGGGTCTTGACGTAGGGCGTCACGTAGTCGAGGACGGCCTGGCCGACGCCGATGGACAGCGCGCACCAGGCGAGCCGGGACAGCCGCACGGCCTCGGTGTAGGTCGAGCCGTCGGTCTCGCCCAGGACGGCGGTCGCCGAGACCTTCACGTCGGTCAGGGTCAGCTTGGTCAGCGAGGCGGCGCGCACACCCATCGCCGGCTCGGACTCGATGCTCAGGCCCTCGGTCGAGGACTCGATGAGGAACAGGACCGGCTTGCCGTCCAGGGCGGCACCGACCACGAAGAGCTCGGCCTCGGCACCGCGGGCGACCAGCGACTTGGCGCCGTTGATGACGAACCCGTCGGCGGTCCGGGTCGCCGTGGTCGACGGGGAGAGCACGTCGAAGAGGACCCTGTCCTCGTTGAGCGCGAACGCCGCAGCGGGGACGGAGCCTTCGGTGAACGCCGGCAGGTAGGTCTGCTGCTGCTCGTCGGTGCCCCACAGACCCAGGGCGGTCGCGACCGAGCCGGGCGCGAGGGCGGCGACGGCCAGACCGAGGTCGCCCTTGGCGAGCGCCTCGGCGACCAGCGTGCCGGCCACCGCGGAGCGAGTCTCGGAGATGCCGCCGAGCTCCTCCGGGACCCCCAGGATCGGCAGCCCGATCTCCAGGCTCGACTTGAGCAGCTCGTCCGGCGCGGCGCAGGCCTCGTCGGCCTCGGCCGCGGCGGGACGTACGACCTCGGCGGCGAACTCGGTGACCACGTCGACGAGCATCTGCTCGTCCTCGCTCGGGGTCAGGTCGAAGACGCCCTTCGGGATGGCGTTGGGCACGCGTACGCCCGGGGCGCCCTGCTTGCCCTTCTTCTTGAACGCACGGCTGGTCGCCGCGATCGTCTTGAACCCGCTGCGGGTGACCGTGAAGACGACCTGCTCGGTCTGCTTGCGGACACCGAGCCGGTCGAGCGCAGGGCTCTGCGAGAGCTTGCGCAGACCGGCCACGGCGAACCCGATCGGATCACGCGACTCGCCGGACGGGACGCCGTTCGCGAGCCCGCCACGTAGGCCTTGGAGGATACTCATGGGTAGAACTGTAACTGGGAGTTACAACACGGTCTACACTTCGGGGTGGTGATGGCGGTAACAAACGACTCACGTCTTATTTATAGGCTTGGCACATGGCCGACTCCTCGCTCGAATCCGCTCGCCCGCTCGCGCCCCACGGCGCCCTGCCCGAGGGCGGGAAGGTGCGGCCGATGACACGCTGGGGCACCCCGGTCATGCACCGGCCGAAGAAGCAGGTCGAGGACTTCGACGCAGCGCTGGCCGAGCTGGCCGCCGACATGGTCGCGACGATGTACGCCGCCGAGGGCGTGGGCCTGGCCGCCGACCAGATCGGCGAGGACGTCGCCATCTTCGTCTTCGACTGCCCCGACGCCACCGGGCAGCGCACCGTCGGCATCGTGTGCAACCCGGTCCTGACCCTGCCCGAGGGCGAGGACCGCCACCTCGACGTCGACCTGGAGGGCTGCCTCTCCTTCCCCGGTGCCTTCGTGGACTGCGCCCGCCCCGACTGGGCCGCCGTCGACGGTCTCGGCCTCGACGGGAAGCCGGTCCACTTCGAGGGCAACGGCCTGCTGGCCCGGTGCCTCCAGCACGAGACCGACCACACCAACGGCACCGTCTTCGGCGACCGCGTCTCCGCCAAGGCCCGCAAGAAGCTCACCAAGGAGCACGACCGGGTGGCCGACGACTACCCCGCCGAGTGGCCCGTCGGGGAGCCCGTCGACTAGGACATCCGGTCCACCACGTACTCGGCGATGGCGAGGCTGGAGGTCGCGGCCGGGCTCGGCGCGTTGCGCACCGAGGTGATCCCGTCGGCGTGGTGGATGACGAAGTCGTCCACCAGCGAGCCGTCGCGCTCGACGGCCTGGGCGCGCAGCCCCAGCCCCGCGCGGGTCACGTCCGCTGCGCCGATCTCCGGCACGTAGCGCTGGGCCTCCCGCATGTAGGCCTGTGTCGACAGTACGCCGCGAAGCTCGGTGAACCCGGTGCGCCAGTGCTCGGCGGCGAACCGCCAGAACCCCGGCCACGCCAGCGTGTCGGCGACGTCACGCGGGGTCAGCGACGTCCGACCGTAGCGCCGGCGGCTGAGCGCCAGGAAGGCGTTGGGACCGACCTCGAGACCACCGCTGACCCGGCGGGTGAAGTGCACGCCGAGGAACGGGTAGCGCGGGTCGGGGACCGGATAGACCATGCCGCGGACGAGATCCTGCTTCGCGGCGCTGACCTGCATGTACTCACCGCGGAACGGGACGATCCGAGGCGCCTTCGGACCGCCGGTCAGCTCACCGAGCCGGTCGGACTCCAGGCCACCGCAGACGACCAGGTGATCGACCCGGGTCCGGCCGGCGGGCGTCTCGACCTCGATCCCGCCCCGGACGCGGCGGATGCCGGTCACCTCCTCGCGGAGGCGTACCTCTCCCCCGGCTTCCGTCACGCTCCGGCCGAGCGCCTCGGCGACGGCGACGTAGTCGATGATCGCGGTCCTCGGCGAGTGGAGGGCCGCCAGCCCCGCCGCGTACGGCTCGATCTCCTCGATCTCCTCGGGGCCCACTCGCCTCAGGCCTGGTACGCCGTTCTCCGTCGCCGTCTTCTCCAGCGCGTCGAAGCGCGCCATCTCGGCCTCGTCCACCGCGACGACGAGCTTCCCGCAGGCCTCGTAGGGGATCGCGTGCTCGACGACGAACTCCTCGAGCAGGTCACGCCCACGGGTGCAGAGCCGGGCCTTGAGGCTGCCTGGCTTGTAGTAGATCCCCGCGTGGACCACGCCCGAGTTGTGGCCGGTCTGATGGGAGCCGAGCCTGGTCTCCTTCTCGAAGACGATCACCGTCTCGGCTGGGCGGCGGCGCAGGATCTCCCGCGCCACCGCCAGCCCGACGATCCCGCCGCCGACGACCCCGGTCGTGGTCACAGCGCGTCGGCCCCGGGGAGCAGCTCGCGGACCTGCACGGTGGCACGGCAGGCCGAGGCGCACTTCCCCGCCCACATCAGCGCCTCCTCGAGGGCGCCGACGTCGACGACGACGAAGCCACCGAGGTGCTCCTTGCTCTCCGGGTAGGGACCGTCGGTCACCACCCCGGCCTCGTCGACCGTCCAGGCGTCCTCGAGACCGCCCTTGATCCCACCGCCGAAGACGAACACGCCGGCCGCGACGGCCTCACGAGTCATCTCGGCGGACGCCTCCGCGATCTCGGCGACGTCCTCGTCACGGTGGTCCATCGCCTCGTCGCGGAACGAGATCAGATACTTGGTCATCCGACAACCTCCTGCTTCCGGGCAGCGCTCATCGCCACCCCCTACTCGCTCCACGAACGGATCCGGGCGCCTTCGACAGGTCCCCGAGAAGAACGTACGCCGTGCCGGCCCTATCGACGCCAGAATCCGGCCAGTCTCCCGGCGACACCCTGGCCCTGGCGATGCCCTGCACGAGCGGCCGCGGGCCGGGTCGAGGGATCCATCATGTTCTCGCCGAACGCCTCGAGCGAGTCGGCATCGGGCAGGATCGACTCGACCCGGCTGCCGCCGGCGCGGAGCTCCTGGACCTGGACGGCGAGCTCGCTGCGCCACGCAGCCGGATGCCGCGTCCGGCCGCCCAGCGGCGAGAGCACGAGCACCCGCTCGCACCCCGCGGCCAGGTCGGCGTTCTCGCTCGAGCGCCGGTAGCCGCCGTCGATGTAGTGGCGGCTGCCGATCGCGTACGCCGGGCCACCCGCGCAGCTGGCGGCGACCGCGTCGACCAGGTCGACGCCGCTGTCGCGGTGGAGCTCGACGGGTTCGCCGGTGTCGGCGTCGACCGCGGTGAGGAGGACCGCACGCTCTGGCCAGTGCGGGCTAGGCAGTCGGGACGCGACGGTCTCCCGCCAGCGTTCCCGCCCGTCCGCACCCGAAGCCTCGGCCAGCTCGATAGCGTCCTCACCGACCCGGCGCCGCATGTCGGCCAGGTCCGCCGACGCCGCGATGATGGCGTTGGTGTGCTCCAGGTGGGCCCAGGTGATGGGGCGTGGCCCGCTCGGCCGCGTCGAAGGTCGAGGAATCGGTGTCGAGACGACGGCGGCAAACAGGTCTGCAGGACTCGCCCCGCCGATCTGTGCCGCGGCCGTCGCGCCGGCGGAGGTGCCGATGACCAGATCGGCATCGGTCACATCCAGCCCGCCCTCGAGCAGGCCGGCGATGACACCGATCAGCCAGGCGTTGCCCGCCGAGCCGCCACCGCCGAGGACCAGTGCACGCCCGCTGCTGGGCTGGGGTCGTGTTGTCGTGTTCATGGGAGTCGCCTTTCGGAAGGTTCCGTGGGCGCTCCCGGTGGCTCAGCCCGAGGTCGGGCTCAGCCGGCATGATCGTGGGTGGCGGGGAGCACCCGCAGTGGACGTTGCGTACACGGGTCTCACCTCCTTGCCTCGGATCACGATCGCGGTGACGTTAGCACGGGACACGACGTGGCTCCGCCCGAATTATCACCACTATCGGCACGCCGCGGCCTTACGGTGAGTTCGTGACGAAGACCTGGTCCATCCTGCGCCTGGCCATGGCCGCGCTCATCCTCGCGGCCGTGGTGACCGAGTTCGGCAACGCCATGAGCACGGTCCCCGCCGAAGGCTCCAGCACCGCGACGGTCCTGGTGAACTTCTTCAGCTACTTCACGATCCAGTCGAACCTCTTCGCCCTGGCCGCCCTCGTCGCCGGCGCGTTCTGGGCCCTGACCCGGACCGGCCCGGAGCCGGTCTGGATCGCGGTGCTGCTCGCCGCCGCCACGACGTTCATGACCATCACCGGCCTCGTCTACAACCTGCTGCTGCGGGGCATCGCGCTCGCCGCGACACCGTGGGCGAACGAGGTGCTCCATCTGATCGGTCCGATCTTCTTGATCCTCGACCTGTTCTTCGCTCCCCCGCGCCGCAGGCTGCCATGGCGTACGGTCGGGGTCGTCATCGCGTGGCCGATCCTGTGGGTGGTCTACACCCTGCTGCGCGGCGAGAACGTCGTCTCCCCGCTCACCGGGGAGGGATGGTGGTATCCGTACCCCTTCCTCAACCCGCACGTGCAGGACGGCTACCTGGTGGTCTCCTTCTACGTCGCCGGCATCGCGGCGGCGTTCACCCTCGTCGCCTGGGGGGTCGTCGCGGTCGGACGCCGGCGGGACGTGCCGGAGCCGGTGGCCGCCGTGTCCTTGGGAGACACGCCCTAGAGGTTCCGGATCATCCAGCGCTCGGGCGCGGGCAGCGGCTCCCAGCCGTACTTCGCGTAGAGCTCGTGGGCGTCCTCGGTGGCGAGCAGGGTCCGGCGGATCCGGTAGGGCTCGAGGTCGGCGACGACGCCCTCGATCAGCAGCTTGCCGATCCCCTGGCCGCGTACGCCGGGGTCGACGATCACGTCGCACAGCCAGGCGAAGGCGGCGAAGTCGCTGACCACGCGGGCGAAGGCGACCTGCTTGCCCGCTGTGTCGTAGACGCCGTAGCAGCGCGAGCCCTTGTTGGCCGCGTCCTGCACCTCCCGGGTCCGGTCGCTCGCCCAGTAGGACTGCGCGAGCATCCGGTGCACCCAGTCGGGGTCGATCCGGTTCTGGTCCACCGAGAAGGAGTACGCCCGGCCCTTCTCGCTCGCGACCGGCTCCGCGCCCAGCAGGCCGAGCAGATCGTCCGGCTCGGGCTCGGGCTCGGGTCGCGCGACCTGTGGGGCTACGGCGGGCGCCTCGGCGGCTCCTGCGAAACCCGGACCGGGGTCCGGCGTACGTCCCTGCTGATAGGCCAGGGCGGCACCGTTCGCGAGCTTGTCGGCGGCCTCGTTGAGCGGGTGCCCGGAGTGGCCCTTGATCCACTCGAACCGGACGTCGCGGCCCTGCATCGCCGCGTCGAGCTCCTTCATGATCTCGACGTTGAGGACGGGCTTGCCGTCGGCCTTCTTCCAGCCCTTGCGCTTCCAGCCCGCCATCCACTTGGTGACCGAGTTGATGACGTACTTGGAGTCGCAGTAGACGAGCAGCGGCTCGCCGGTGTGCGCCGTCTGCCGCAGCAGATCGAGGACTGCGGTCAGCTCGCCCTGGTTGTTGGTCCCGTGCGGCCACCCGCCGCAGGCCCAGGCGGACTCGTCCACATACCAACCCCAACCCGCGGGCCCCGGGTTACCAAGCGCAGAACCATCAGCAGCAGCCACAATCGTCACGCGCCCATCCTGCCAGCCGCGTGCGGGCCGCCTCCGGGAGGTCAGGGGTTGACGCGCGGGCCGGAGGCCGTGGAGCCGCGGACGACCAGCTCGGGGTGGAAGACGAACTCCGAGTGCGGCGTGCCGGTGCCGGCGATCTCGTCGAGGATGGCGCGCACGGCAGCCTGGCCCATCGCCTGGACGGGCTTGCGTACGGTCGTCAGCGGCGGGTCGGTGAAGGCGATCAGCTGGGAGTCGTCGTAGCCGACCACGGAGACGTCCTCGGGGACCCGCAGACCGCGCGAGCGGGCGGCACGGATGGCGCCCAGCGCCATCATGTCGCTCGCGCACACGATCGCGGTGAAACCCTCGTCGAGAAGCTCGGAGGCCGCGGCCTGGCCGCCCTCGAGGGTGAAGAGGGAGTCGCGGATGTGGCCCTTCTCGATCTCCTCGGCGCTCAGACCGAAGCGGTCGGCCATCGTGGCCACGAAGCCCTCGATCTTGCGCTGGACCGGGACGAAACGGCGGGGCCCGACGGCCAGGCCGATCTTGGAGTGGCCGAGCGTCGCGAGGTGGGTGACCGCCAGCTGCATCGCCTCGCGGTCGTCGGGCGAGATGAACGGCGCCTTGATGTCGGGGGTGAACCCGTCGAGGAGGACGTAGGGAACGCCTTGGGCGCGCAGCTTCTCGTAGCGCGTCATGTCGGCGGTGGTGTCCGCGTGCAGACCGGAGACGAAGATGATCCCGGTGACACCGCGGTCGACGAGCATCTCGGTGAGCTCGTCCTCGGTCGAGCCGCCGGGGGTCTGCGTGGCGAGCACCGGGGTGTAGCCCTGCCGGGTCAGCCCCTGCGCGATGACCTGCGCGAGCGCGGGGAAGATCGGGTTGTCGAGCTCTGGCGTGATCAGGCCGACCAGCCCCTCGCTGCGCTGGCGCAGCTTCACCGGGCGCTCGTAGCCGTGGACGTCGATCGCCGCCAGCACCGCCTCCCGCGTGGCCGCGGCGACCCCGGGCTTGCCGTTGAGGACGCGACTGACCGTCGCCTCGCTCACGCCCGCATGGGCCGCGATGTCAGCAAGACGGGCAGAGGCTGGTGTTATGGGCACGGTCACATCATGCCCCCTCCCTACACGGCCTGCAAGAACTTTCAGCAAGTTTGCAACTTTTGCTGAAAGGCTCTTACATTCTCCTCGACGCGGGGTTACCTTCGTCACACCACCGGGCGGACTCCTCGCCCGGCCCCATATCGAAGGAGAACTCATGCGACGTGGCATCGTGGCCACCGCAGTGGCGGCAACGCTCGCCCTGGCGGCAACGGCATGTGGCGGCGGCAGCGGCGACAGCAGCGACGGCCCGGTCACCATCACCTGGTGGGACACCTCGAACGCGACCAACGAGGCGCCGACGTACCAGGCCCTCGTCAAGGACTTCGAGAAGGCCAACCCGGACATCAGGGTCAAGTACGTCAACGTGCCCTTCGACCAGGCGCAGAACAAGTTCGACACCGCGGCCGGTGCCAGCGGCGCTCCGGACGTGCTGCGCGCCGAGGTCGGCTGGACCCCTGCGTTCGCACAGAAGGGCTTCCTCGCTCCGCTGGACGACACCGAGGCGCTCGAGGAGAAGGACGCCTTCCAGCCCAACCTGATCAAGCAGGCCGAGTTCGACGGCAAGACCTACGGCGTCCCGTTCGTCACCGACACCCTCGCGCTGGTCTACAACAAGGCGCTCTTCGAGAAGGCCGGCATCACCGAGGCCCCCGCGACCTGGGACGACCTGAAGAAGGACGCCGCGACCATCAAGTCGAAGACGGGTGTCGACGGCTACTGGGGCTCCACCTCCGCCTACTACGCGCAGCCGTTCCTCTACGGCGAGGGCACCGACACCGTCGACGCCGAGGCCAAGAAGATCACCATCTCCTCCCCGGAGGCCAAGAAGGGCCTGACCACCTGGCAGGGTCTCTTCGACGGCGCGGGCCTGCACAAGGCGGACACCACCGCCGACGCGTACGCCCACATCCAGGACGCCTTCGTCAACGGCAAGGTCGCCGCGATCATCCAGGGTCCCTGGGAGATCACGAACTTCTACAAGGGCTCGGCGTTCGCCGACAAGAACAACCTCGGCATCGCGACCGTCCCGGCCGGCTCGACCGGCGAGGCCGGCGCTCCGACCGGCGGTCACAACCTGTCGATCT
This sequence comes from Nocardioides sp. NPDC059952, assembly GCF_042730435.1. Classification (NCBI taxonomy): domain Bacteria; kingdom Bacillati; phylum Actinomycetota; class Actinomycetes; order Propionibacteriales; family Nocardioidaceae; genus Nocardioides; species Nocardioides sp. NPDC059952. The sequence goes on from NZ_JBHWLY010000013.1 coordinate 93,611, forward strand.
ACGCCGGTTCGGACGAGGCGCACCAGGAGGCCTCGGCGGCGTTCGTGAAGTTCATGACCTCGGCCGACACCCAGGCCCAGATCGCGCTGAAGAACTCCACGCTCCCGACCCGCGACGATGCCTACACCGACGAGGTCAAGGCCGACCCGGGCATCGCCGGCTTCCAGACCGTGCTCCCGGCCGCTCAGCCGCGGCCCGAGCTGCCCGAGTACTCCTCGCTGTGGGGTCCGATGGACCAGGAGCTCCCGAAGATCGCCTCCGGCGCCGAGACCCTCGACGAGGGCCTGGCCACGCTGGAGACGGCGTTCGCCGACCTGCTGCCCGACTTCTCCAAGTGACACCGTTTCCACTGACACAGTCCTAAGACC
>NZ_JBHWLY010000014.1:0-93799 GCF_042730435.1 Nocardioides sp. NPDC059952
GGTCTCGGAGGCCCGGCAGTACGGGCTATTACTTACCCTCGCAGCTCAGCGTCGACGCCCCTGGTTCCCCTGGATTACCCCTCACCCGTTGTGTCTCGGGTAGAAAGGCACGCCTCTTTGAGAGGTGGTCGGCCATCACGTTTACGCCTGCGCCGAGCCTACCACACAATACAAAACAAGTGAACCCAATCAGGGACAGGTATCCCAAGCCGAAGCCAGACCGCTGCTGGAAGCCCGTAAGACAGGCAAATGGCACCCAACCCAAGCCCCAAGGCTTGTAAATCTCCCAACCCAAGCCACGTATTGGCCCCACCCGCGCTGGAACCCGGTCCCGAGACCAACGGACACACATCAAGTCCCCTCAGCGCCCCGACTCCGAACACCACCACGAAGCGCTATCGCACACCATCGTTCCCGGCCGCGATACAGCACAAACAAAACCAGCCGCGAAAGAGGCCCCGGCGCAGACGCCAGGGCCTCTCAGTGGACCAGCAGCGCGATCAGGACGCCGCGAAGGACCGCCCGATCCGCAGCGCCTGCTCCGTGGCTCCGCCGAAGACGAACTCGAACCGCTTGGCGGTCGTGAAGTAGCGATGGGCCTCGCCGTCGAGGTCGATGCCGACACCGCCGTGGACGTGGACGGTGGTGTGGGCGAGGCGGTGGGCGGCGTCGGCGGCCCAGAGCTTGGCGACGGCGACCTGGTCGGCGGCCGGCAGGCCGGAGGAGACCCGCCAGACCGCCTGCCAGAGGGTGAGCCGCTGGGCGAGTACGTCGATGAACCCGTCGGCCAGCCGCTGCGAGACGGCCTGGAAGGTGCCGATGGCGCGGCCGAACTGCTCCCTGGTCTTGGCGTAGGACGAGGTGAGCTCGAGGGCACCTTCGGTGATGCCCAACAGCTCGGCGGCCGCGGCCACGCTCAACAGCGAGCCGAGGCGGGCGGCGGCCGCGGAGTCCCCGACCCGACGAGCGGGGGCCGAGGTGAACGAGACCAGTGCGGTGACGTCGCCGTCGCTGGTGTGCTGGGCATGGCGGTCCACGCCCTCGGCCGAGGCCTCGACCAGGAAGACGCCGACGGTGCCGTCCGGTGCCGACGCGGTCACCAGGAACCCGTCGGCGATCATCCCGGCCCTGACCAGCGTCTTCACGCCGGTGACCGTCTCGCCCGTGGCGACGACGGTGGGGGACTCGGGCAGGTGGGAGTGCTCCTCGGCGACCGCGGCCGTCAGGACCCGGGAGCCGTCGGCGACGCCGGCCAGGGCGTCCGCTGCGGTCTCCGCGAGGAACAAGCCACACGGCCCGTGCACCGCGAGCGGCACCGGCGCGACCCGCCGCCCAGCCTCGACGAGCACGCGGCACAGCTCGACGAGGCCGAGCCCGGCGCCGTCCTGGGCCTCGGGCAGGTGGAGGCCGAGCAGCCCGGCCTCGCCGAGGGCGGACCACAGAGCGGTGTCGAATCGGCCGCGGTCGCCGGCGTCCGCCTCGACCGTACGCAGCCGGTCGACGCCGGTCGCGTCGCCGATGATCTTGGCCGCGAGCTCGGCGGCGTCGTCGGATTCGGTGGTGAAGGAGAAGTCCATGGTGTGTCCCTGTCGTCAGGAGTGGGTCAGCGCTTGGCGGCAGGCAGGCCGAGGCCCACGTACCCGATGATGTCTCGCTGGATCTCGTTCGTGCCGCCGCCGAAGGTCATCACCAGCGAGGAACGGTGGAACCGCTCCAGGCGGCCGGCGAGCACGGCGCCGGGGGAGTCGGCGGTGATGCCCGCGTGCGGGCCGACGATCTCCATGAGCGTCCGGTAGACCTCGGTGGCCAGCTCCGAGCCGTAGACCTTGGTCGCCGAGGCCTCGGCCGGCGAGAGCGCGACCCCGTGGTCGGCGTCCGAGGCAAGCTTCCAGTTGATCAGCGAGAGCGCCTCGATGCGTGCGTGCGCTCGTCCGAGGGCCAGCTGGACCCACTCGGTGTCGATCACCCGGCTGCCGTCCGGCGCGGTGGTGGCGAGCGCCCACTCCTTCACCAGTCCGAGCGAGTGGACCAGCGGCGCCGCGGAGGTGAGTGCGACCCGCTCGTGGTTGAGCTGATTGGTCATCAGCGCCCAGCCGCCCCCGCGCGAGGAGACGAGGTTCGACGCAGGTACGCGCACGTCGGAGTAGTAGGTCGCCGAGGTGCCCACCCCGGCCACGGTCTGGACCGGCGTATAGGAGAAACCTGAGGACGACGTCGGCACCAGGATCATCGACAGTCCCTTGTGGCGTGAGGCCTCCGGCTCTGTCCGGCAGGCGAGCCAGATCCAGTCCGCATACTGGATGAGCGAGGTCCACATCTTCTGGCCGTTGATCACCCACTCGCCGGTGCCCTCGTCGAGAACCGCCTTCGTCTGCAGCGAGGCGAGGTCCGTCCCCGAGCCCGGCTCGGAGTAGCCGATCGAGAAGTGCAGCTCCCCGGCCAGGATCTTCGGCAGGAAGTACGCCTTCTGCTCGTCGGTCCCGAACCGCATGATCGTCGGGCCGACCGTGTTGAGCGTGAGATAGGGGATCGGCACCCCGGCCACCGCGGCGGCGTCGGTGAAGATCAGCTGCTCCACCATGGAGCGGTTCTGGCCGCCGTACTCCTTCGGCCAGCCGATCCCGAGCCAGCCGTCGGCGCCGATCTGCCGGATGGTCGAGAGGTAGACCTCCTTGTCGGCCTCGTCCCCGAACTCGCCCGATGCCCGCGCGAGCGCAGCGCGGCGCTCCGGCGTGACCAACTCGGCGAAATAGGAGTTGAGCTCTGAGCGAAGTTGCTCCTGGGCGGGTGTCAAGGCCACATGCATGTGATAAAACTAGAACAGGTTCTACCATTTTGGATAGACCCGGCGAATAGACCTAGTGAATAGACCCAGCGCACAGGCCCATCAGGCTCAGACCAGCGGAAGGTACGACCATGGCCGACCCCACCACCCAGACCCGCACGCTCGATCACGGCTCCCAGCCGGAGCGCTTCGCGCGCGGTTGGCACTGTCTGGGCCTGGCCAGCGACTTCAAGGACGGCAAGCCCCACGCGGTCGAGGCGTTCGGCGGCAAGCTGGTCGTCTGGGAGGACACCAAGGGCGAGCTGGGCGTGCTCGACGGCTACTGCCGCCACATGGGCGGCGACCTCACCCAGGGCACAGTGAAGGGCGACGAGATCGGCTGTCCGTTCCACGACTGGCGCTGGGGCACCGACGGCCGCTGCAAGCAGATCCCCTACGCCCGCCGCGTCCCGCTGCGCGCCCGCACCAAGGCGTACGAGACCGTCATCCGCAACGACTCGCTGTTGATCTGGCACGACCCCGAGGGCTCGAAGGCGGACTACGACATCCTGCCGCCGGAGCTCCCCGACGTCAGCAACCGCGAGGTCTACACCGACTGGATCTGGAACACGGTCCCGATCAACGGCAGCCACTGCCGCGAGCTGATCGACAACGTCGTCGACATGGCGCACTTCTACTACGTGCACTTCGCCTTCCCGACCGACTTCCGCAACGTGTTCGAGGACCACACCGCGACGCAGTACATGGCGTCCAAGGGGCGTCCCGACGTCGCCGGCGGCTACGGCGACGCCGACATGTTCCTGAAGTCCGAGGCGACCTACTACGGCCCGGCGTACATGATCAACTGGCTCGAGGTCGACTACAAGGGCTTCGTGACCGAGGTGATCCTGATCAACTGCCACATCCCGACCGGCCCGGACTCGTTCCTGCTGCAGTACGGGATCACCGTCAAGAAGCCCGAGGGTCTCGACGACAAGACCGCGAACTTCATCGGCAAGAAGTACGCCGACATGTTCGGCGACGGGTTCCTCCAGGACGTGGCCATCTGGGAGAACAAGGCTCCCGTGCAGAACCCCCTGCTGTGCGAGGAGGACGGCCCGGTCTACCAGCTGCGTCGTTGGTACGAGCAGTTCTACGTCGACGTCGCCGACGTCGAGCCCGAGATGCGGGCCCGGTTCGAGTTCGAGGTCGACACCACCAAGGCCAACGAGTTCTGGCACGAGGAGGTCGCCGAGAACCTGCGCCGGATCGAGGCCGAGAAGGCGGAGAACCCTGAGTCGAGCGACGCAGGGGTCAGTTGATGGCCTCGTTCGTCCCGACGTCGCAGGACACCATCGAGGACCAGCGGCTCTACACCCAGGCCCGCCTGGTCGAGGTGGAGTGCCTCGACTGCCTTGCCCGCGTCGGGGTGAAGAAGAACAGCGAGCACCAGACCTCCGTCCAGTGGACGGCCGAGGCGCAGGCCCAGTGTCCGGATCTCGTACGCCGCAAGGCCGCCGCCAACGGCGAGCGGCTCGTCCATGCCCGCTGCCCTCGTCTGGCAGCCTCCATCGAAGCAGCCGTCGCCGACGGCCGGATCCAGATCGGAGCCGAAGATGGCTACTGACTCTTTCCTGCTGCCCGTCAGCGACGTGGTCAAGGAGACCGCCGACGCGCACTCGATCGTGTTCGAGGTGCCCGAGAATGCGAGGGACGCCTTCCTGCCGAAGCCGGGCCAGTTCCTGACCGTCGCGGTTCCGAGCGACCGCGACGGGCTCGCGGCCCGGTGCTACTCGCTCTCCAGTGCGCCGGGTGATCCGCTCACGGTGACCGTGAAGCGCACAGTGGACGGCTACGCGTCGAACTGGATCTGCGACAACCTCCGCCCCGGCGACACCTTGCGAGTCCTTCCGCCGAGCGGAATCTTTACGCCGGCCAACATCGACGCCGACTTCCTGCTCTTCGCCGGCGGTTCGGGCGTCACGCCGATCATCTCGATCGCGCGCACGGCCCTGCGCGAGGGCACGGGGCGGATCGTGGTCTTCTACGCCAACCGTGACGAGCGCTCGGTGATCTTCGCCGAGGAGTGGGCGCGGCTCGCCGCCGAGCATCCGGACCGGCTCCAGGTGGTCCACTGGCTCGAGTCGGTCCAGGGGCTGCCCACCGGCGAGCAGCTCAAGGCCTTCGCGGCCGACCGGCTGACGTACGACGCCTTCGTCTGTGGGCCGGCGCCGTTCATGAAGGCGACGATCGCGGCGCTCAAGGAGCTGGAGTTCCCGCGAGCGCGGCGGCACCAGGAGAAGTTCGCCTCCCTGGGCGGCAACCCGTTCGGCGATATCGCTCCGGTCGAGGAGGCCGAGGCGGAGGTCGTCGAGCCCGCCGAGGCCGTGGACGGGGTCGCCAAGCAGCCCGTGACGCTGGAGATCGAGCTCGACGGCGCCACGACGACGTACGACGACTGGGACCCGGGCACCCCGATGCTCGACTTCCTCGAGGCGAAGGGCGTCAAGGCGCCGTACTCGTGCCGCGAGGGCGAGTGCTCGGCGTGCGCGTTCCGGCTGCTCGAGGGCGAGGTGAAGATGGTGCGCAACGACGTGCTCGAGCAGGAGGATCTCGACGACGGGATCCGGCTGGGCTGCCAGTCGTTGCCGACCACCGACACCGTCCGCGGCACGTACTCCTGAGGGACTCGCGAGAGATACAGATCACCAACCGGTTGCCGGGTCCCGGCATCCGGCGCGATAGTGTCGCGCTGCCCGAACCACATCCCCATCGGGTCCCTCGACATGCTGCACGTCGGGTGACCGGTAGGGCTCTAGCGAGGTCTCCCCACACGTGTTCAATCGCAACTTCTACGCAGCCCAGGACGACCGGCGCTTCGTCGTCGGCTATGCCCTCGACCTCGGCTTCAGGGTCTTCGACGCCTACTCGGCACCCGGCCAGCCGTTGAGCGAGATCACCACGACGGCCTCGGCCTCGCTGCTCGCGGCCCGGCCGGCGTTCAAGCTCTACGCCCCCAACACCGGCCCCGAGCCGGTGATCACCCGGGTCGAGCTGGACGAGTCCGAGTTCGGTCCTTCGGCCTTCGAGTACCAGTGCAACGGCTGGGGCCTGATCGGCCTCAACTTCGGTGGCGTCGTCGGCATCGGTGGCCTCGGCTGGAGCACCCTCACCACCATGGCTGAGGCCCGTGCGACCCGCTGGCACGCGGTGGAGCCGGTCGGCGCCGCTCCTTCGCAGTGGAACTGGCCGGCCGTCGACGACGCCGCGATCAAGATGTTCGAGGCGATCGTCTCGATGGCGGGCTCCGCCGTGGGCGACAGTCCGATCCTGGCCGGCGCCGGTCAGCTCATCAAGGACAAGGGTCTGCTCTACGAGTCCGGCGGCGGGCTGCACGCGCGCCCTGGCCTCGGCTGAGGGTTGATACACGGGGCGTATCAATGGGTGCCTAATCGATACTTCCCATTATCGGTCGGGCGATCCTAGATTTCCTGGCATGGACGTCATCCGTGCAGCACAGCGCCTCCCGGCCCGCCTCGAGTGGGTGGCTTCATGAACGCGGTGGACGTCCATCACGTCGTCACGGGGCGGCCCGACGGGCCGGTGGTGGTCCTGTCGAACTCGCTGGGCGCCACCCACGCGATGTGGGACGAGAACCTGGCCGAGCTCGAGCGGCACTTCCGGGTGGTGCGCTACGACACCCGCGGACACGGAGCCTCGCCGGTACGCCCCGGCCCCTACTCGATCGACGATCTGGCCGACGACGTCGTGGCCCTGCTGGACCGCCTCGGCGTCGAGCGGGTCCACTTCGTGGGCCTCTCGCTCGGGGGCATGACCGGGATGCGGCTCGCCGCCCGCAACCCGGAGCGCGTCGAGCGTCTGGTGGTCCTGTGCACCGGGGCACAGCTGACCCCGTCCTCCGCCTGGCTCGATCGAGCGGCGACCGTACGCGCGCACGGGACCGGGGCCGTCGCCGAGGCGGTCGTCGCCCGCTGGTTCACGCCCGGCTTCCTCGAGGCCAACCCCGACGTCAAGGCCACCTGCGAGGCGATGGTCGCCGCCACCCCGGCCGAGGGCTACGCCGGCTGCTGCGAGGTCATCGCGGCCATGGACCTGCGTGACGACCTCCCCGCGATCACCGCTCCGACCCTGGCCATCGCCGGCGCTGACGACCCGGCGACCCCGCCGCCTCATCTGGAGGCGATCGCCGACGCGGTCGAGGACGGTGGTGTGCTGGTCGTCCGTGACTCCGCGCACCTGGCCAACGCGCAGCAGCCCTGGACCATCACCCCGGCGATCATCGACCACCTGCTGGCGAGGTGAGCGAAACCCACGTGCGCGCGACGGCGTGACCTGGCTAGGTTCGGCGCTGATGCGAGAACCAGATGCCGCGTTCGCCGACGCTCGCCAGGCCGTGCTCTACGACGTCTTCGACGACGACCGCTCCGACCTGGACGCCTACGTCGCGATCGCCCGGGAGATCGGGGCCCGTCGCATCATCGACCTCGGCTGCGGCACGGGCTCGCTCGCCGTACGACTGGCGGGCGACGGCTTCTCCGTCGTCGGCGTCGATCCGGCGGGCGCGTCCGTGGAGGTCGCCCGCACCAAGCCGTACGCCGACCGCGTCACCTGGATCACCGGTGACGCGACTACGCTCGCCGGTGCCGCAGGCGAGGCCGACATGGTCGTCATGACCGGCAATGTCGCCCAGGTCTTCGTCGCCGACGAGGACTGGTCCGCCACGCTGACCGCGGTCCGTGCCGCCCTCCGCCCTGGCGGGTGCCTGGTCTTCGAGACCCGTCAGCCGGAGGTTCGCGCATGGGAGGGCTGGAACATCGCCCCGAAGACTGTCTCCCTGCCGGACGGCCGCACCGCGGTCGTCACCCGCACGGTGACCGTCGTCGACCTCCCGCTCGTCACCTTCGAGGGCTCCACCACCATCGGATCCGATGTCCTCACATCGACCTCCACCCTCCGCTTCCGCGACCGCGCCGAGGTCGAGCATGACCTCCTCGCCCATGGCTTCACCGTGGAGGACGTACGCGACGCCCCCGACCGCCCGGGCCTGGAGAACGTCTTCCTCGCCCGTGTGAATGCTTGAGGGACTTGGCGCTGCAATGCCTGGCTAGTCCTGCTTCGGCGGTTACCTTTGCCAGGTGAGGAACGCGAGCGAGCAGGCCAGCGCCGTCGAACGCACCGTGGCAGAACTGGACCAACGCCTGCGCACCACCCAGGCCGTGGGCGCGCTGATTCTGCTGGTTGTGTCCTTGACCGCTCCTGTGCTGGTCAGCATCGACGACTCGGCTGGAAATGATCGCCGCGAGGTCAAGGCGATCTGGTCGGCGCTGGCGTACGCGAAAGTCCTGGTCAGCAACCCAGACGCCGATTTCGGAAGCCATGCCTCACACGTCTTCGTGTTCGCAGGGCTGATCGCCACTGTCGCACTCTGCTTGTTCATGCTGCTGGGCGTGCTATCCGTACTGATCCCTCTCTCGCCGAAGCCGCGACGGTTCTGGGTAGCTGTGTGCATCGCGACCGCGGTCGCGCCGGCTGTGACGCTCATCGGTCTCGGCCTGTCGTCGGGTGACTCCGAGTTGGCGGCGACGTGGACGACCTTGGCGCCTACGGCGCTCGGCCTCTGGGTCCTTGCCGCAACCGCGAGTCACTCGTAAGCCTCGGACAACGCTCCATTACCGGCCACCGCGCCTGCCGTGCCTATCGCTTGTGCTTCAGCAAACCAGAAGCGAAGGTCGTGACACCCCACGCTTCTGTGGTCTCAGAGGCGCTGCGTGAGCGCGTCGAAGACGACCTCGTCCTCGATCCCCGAGGCCAGGCGCCAGACCGCGTCCGCGACCTCGTCAGGATCAAGGGTGGCGAAGGGGGCGCTGGCATCGGTACCGGTGAGCATCTGGTGGATGTCGCCGCGCTCGATCAGGCCGCCGACGACGAGGGAGCCGACGTGGACGCCGTCCTCCGCCGCCGCGGCGGCGAGGGTGCGGGCGTAGGTGCGCAGGGCGCCGGAGGCGGGGGCGTAGGGGCCCAGGAACGGGAGCGGGACGAGGGCGCTGAGGCCGGAGACGTAGATCAGCGAGCCGCTGCCGCGGGAGCGCATCGCGGGCAGGACGAGGCCGGCGACCTCGGCGGCAGGCTCGACGGTCTCGGCGACCGCACGGCGGATGTCGTCGGGAGCGGTCTCGAGAATCCCGACGGAAGGCGCGCGAAGGTCGTGGGCGCCGGGGCCGTGGTAGACGACGTCGACCGGGCCGAGCTCCGAGGTGATCTCGTCGAGGGCGCGGGCGACGCCGCCGGGCTCGCGGAGGTCCGCGGCCACCGCGACGGCGCGCACTCCGCTTGCTGCGAGCGCCCCTAGATAGCCAGGGTGGCGGTCGGCGCTGCGCGAGACCAGGCCGACGGCGTACCCCTCCTTGGCGAACCGCTGTGCCACCGACATGCCGAGGCCGGGGCCGACGCCCAGGACCGCGATCGTGCTCATCTCTTCTCCCTCACGGATAGGTTGCTGATGTCAGCAACCCTCGCCGCCCGGCGGCGATCGCGGAAGAAGGCACTTCAATGTCAGATGGGAACACCGATGTGCCCCGGCACATCGTGAGCGAGGCTCTCGGGCCCGGGTTGCCGGCGCAGGTGCCGGCGGGGGAGTACGAGGCGTGTCCGGTCACTCAGACCCTGCAGATGCTCGGCGACAAGTGGACGCTGCTGGTCGTGATGATGCTGGCCGAGCGCCCCCACCGCTACAACGAGCTGCGCCGCCGGGTCGAGGGGATCAGCCAGCGCATGCTGACCCGGACCCTCCGCACGCTGGAGGAGGACGGGATCGTGACGCGTACGGTCTTCCCGACGGTCCCGCCCGGTGTGGAGTACGCCTTGAGCGACCGCGGGCGCGAGCTGCTCGTGCCCCTGGCCGGCCTCGCGGACTGGGTCGTGCGGGGCCAGGCAGCCTGAGGCTCAGAACCCGCGGGTCCAGAAGACCTCCTCGTGCAGGTGGCGGGAGCGCCAGCCGTCCGGCGTACGCACGAAGGAGTGCCGGTAGCGGCCGCCGACCTCGACGACGCGCTCGCCACCAGAGCCGTCGGCGATGACCATCGGGTTGTCGAAGTACGCCACGACATCCGCGCCCGTCTCGGTGAAGGTGATGCCGACCTGGCCGATGGTGTGCAGCCGCTTGCTGGAGAACGCGGGCAGCATCTCGGCGAGCCACTTCTTGACGTCGGCCACCTCGCCGACGGTGCCGCCGGACTCGGAGTAGTCGATCGTGGCATCGGGTGCGAACACGGTGTCGAGCGCGTCCCAGTCGCCGTCGTCGACGGCCAGGGTGTAGCGGGTGAGCGCGTCGGTGATCTCGGCGCGGTCGATCAGCTCTTGAACGTCCATCGGAACGGCTCCTTCAGCGAGGCGAGAGGACGATGACCGGGATCTCCCGGTCGGTCCAGGTCTGGTAGGTCTCGAAGTCCGCGTACGTCTCCAGCAGCCGCGGCCACAGCGCGGCCCGCTCGGTCGGGTCGGCGACACGGGCACGGACGAGCAGCTGCCCGCGACGGGGGACGCGGACGGCGACGTCGGGCTGGGCGCGCAGGTTGGCGACCCACTGCGGGTCCTTCGGCAGGCCGCCCTGGGAGCCGACCACGACCAGCTCGGATCCGGACCGCATGAACAGCAGGGGAGTGGTGAACGTGCGGCCGGACTTGCGCCCGATGTGCTCGAGCAGCAGGACGGGCGCGGGTTTGCGCCAGCCCGCCATCACCCGCCATCGACCGCCGACACGACCGTTGGTCAGCTTGAACAGCGCCGTGTTGGCGCGGGCGCCGTACTTGATGAACCTCGCCGTCAGCGGCGAGTCGAGGCCTGCGGGACGCTCGAGAGAAGGAGACATGGCCAACACTCTGGCAGAAACTTAGAACACGTTCTAGTGTATGGCTCATGCGCTTCACCTATGCCGAGGCAATGACGCAGGCCGACTACTACGCACCGCTGGCTCAAGCGGCGGAGGCGGCCGGCTACACCAGCATGACGGTGGCCGACAGCCTGATCTATCCCGAGGAGTCCGACTCCACCTATCCCTACACCGACACCGGCGACCGCGAGTTCCTGCAGGGCAAGGAGTTCATCGAGGCGTTCATCCTGTGCGCCCACCTCTTCGCGGTGACCGAGACGCTGCGCCTGACCCCGTTCGTGGTGAAGCTGCCGGTGCGCCCGCCGGTGCTGGCCGCCAAACAGGCCTCGAGCCTCGCGTTCCTCTCCGGCAACCGGCTCGGTCTCGGTGTCGGTCTGTCGCCGTGGCCGGAGGACTTCGCCGCCCTCGGCGTCGACTGGAAGCGCCGTGGCAAGCGGATGGACGAGTGCATGGACATTCTCCGCGGCCTCACCGACCCGAGCGGTGACTTCTTCGGCTACGACGGGGAGTTCTACACGTTCACGCCGCTCCAGCAGCGCCCCGCGCCCACCGAGAAGATCCCGCTGCTCGTCGGTGGCCACGCCGACGCCGCGCTGCGGCGCGCGGTCCTCAAGGGCGACGGCTGGATGCACGCCGGCGGCGAAGGCGAGGAGCTCGACCGCCTCCTGGTGCGTCTCGCCGAGATCCGGGCCGAGGAGGGTGACACCCGCGACGACTTCGAGGTCCACGTGATCAGCTACGACGCGTACGACCTCGACGGGATCAAACGGCTCGAGGACAAGGGCGTGACCGACTGCATCGTCGGGTTCCGTGACCCCTACGTGAAGGGCGCCGACCCCGAGCCGCTGGAGAAGAAGATCAAGCACCTGGAGTGGTACGCGGAGAACATCATCGCGAAGGCTGGGCAGTGACCGGGCAGAGCGCGGCGTACGGCCTGACCGAACCGCTCCAGCAGGCGATCGCGGAGGCGGAAGAGCTGATCGCGAACGCGCCCTTCATCCGGACCGAGGCCGACCGTCTCGAGGGGTACGAGTACCTCTCCGGCCGGATCCGGATGGCGATGCAGACAGCGTTCGACTACGACCTCGAGCAGCCGCTGTTCGTGAACCCGACCCACCAGTTCTCCAAGCAGGGCCTCGACAACCCCGACGCCATCTACTTCAACGCCTACCTGCGAGAGGGCGTCGAGTACGTGGTCCGGGGCAGGCGCGGGACCAGCGCCGATCTCTCGTTCCAGGTGATGGGCGGCGCCTACACCGCCGACTCCGCGGCGACCAGCCTGATGGCCTTCGACGACCGCAAGCTGCAGCTCGACTACGACGGTTCCTTCGAGTTCACCTACACGGCCGAGCCGGGCGCGAAGACCCTGATCGTGCGCGAGGTCTTCAACGACTGGGACACCGAGAGCCGTGGCTCGATCACCATCGAGCGCCCCGACACCCTCGGCCGGCCGCGCCGCCCGCTCACCCAGGAGCTGCTCCGGAAGAAGTACGAGGTCGCCGCCCGTTCGCTGACCGGCTCGATCCAGACCTGGTTCGCCTTCCCTCAGTTCTTCCAGTACAAGGAACCGGTCAACACGCTCACGGTCCCGGCCCGCACGCCGGGCGGGCTGGAGTCGCAGTTCTCCTCGATCGGGCACTACGAGCTTACCGAGGACGAGGCGCTCGTGGTCGAGGTGCCGCGGTGCGACGACTGCACCTACCAGGGCATCCAGGTCGGCTCGGACTGGTACGCCTCGACCGACTACGAGACCCACCAGACCAGCCTCACCAAGGCCCAGGCGGTCACCGACCCCGACGGCGTGATGCGCTTCGTGATCTCGGAGCGCCCGCCCCTGGACGGCAAGCCGATCGCCAACTGGCTCGAGACCACCGGCCACCGCACCGGCTCACTGATGCTGCGCTGGCAGCGGCTCGAACGCGACCTCTCCGCAGCCGACGGGCCGGTGGTCCACCGGGTGGGCCTGGCGGACGTCGGCGCCCTGCTCCCGCACACCGAGACGCTGAGCCCCGGGGGGTATGCGGACCGGATCGCCGCACGTCAGCGGGCAGTTGCGCGCAGAATGCTGAGCTGATCTTGGGCACGAGGAGGGGCCGGAGACGCCATGGCGTACGGCCCCTATGATTGCCGCCCATGGCCAGCCCCCACCTCGAGCCACCGTCGATTCCGGGATTCCGGCACCGCCGGCTGATCGGCGCGGGCGGATCCTCCGACGTCTTCCTCTACGAGTGGTCGCAGGAGCGGGTCGACGTCGTCGTGAAGGTCTGGAACGACCGGCTCAGCGGCGAGACCCAGGACGCGCTCGCCCGGGAGACCAAGGAGGTCTCCGAGCTCGCCGCTCATCCGCACGTGCTGCCCCTGCACGCGGTCGGGGTCTCCGACGACGACCGCAGCTTCGTGGTGATGGACTACCGCTCCGGTGGAGACCTGAGTCCCGACTGGGAGGGTGAACGGCTCTCGGTCGCCGAGGCGCTGAGCATCACGATCAAGATCGCGGGCGCGCTCGACGTCGCCGCGCGGCACGGGATCCTGCACGGCGACGTGAAGCCCGCGAACATCCTGCTCACCGCGGCCGGAGAGCCACAGCTGGTCGGCTTCGGCAGCCTCTCCTCGGCCGGGCGTCCCGGTGGCGCCGGCTCGACCTCGCTGCCGTGGATGGCGCCGGAGATGCTCTCCGACCCGCCGGAGCCGAGCGCCTGGGCGGACATCTGGAGCCTGGGCGCGACCTGCTACACGTTGCTGGCGGGACGTACGCCGTTCGAGGGGGATCGCGGGGCACGCGAGGCGCTGCCCGAGCGGATCCGGGAGCACGACCCGGTGGCCATCGACCGCGCCGACATCCCGGCCTCGTTCGAGGAGGCGCTGCGCAAGGCGATGTGCAAGCGCCGCGCCGCGCGGCACTGGAGCGCGGCCGACTTCGCCAAGGCGCTCCAGGCGGTCGAGGTGGAGATCGGGCTGCCGGTCACTCCGCTCGCCGAGATGCCCGAACCGGGGTCGGACGACGAGGTCGCCGAGGTCGCCGAAGTTCCCGAGGTTCCTGCGATCGAGGTCGCGCCGGACCCGGTCCCGGTCCTGGAGGAAGCCGAGCCGTCGGACGCGGGGGACACCGCCGAGGTGCCGATCGTGACCGGCCCCGTCGCGGCCCCCGTCGCCAGCCCCGTTACCAGCCCCGTTACCAGCCCCGTCGTCGAACCGGAGTGGGCCGACCATGACGACGACGTCCTCGGCCACCGGTTCGACGTCGACCGCATGGCCCGGCTGCTGGCCTCTGCCTACACCCAGCTGCCGATCTCGGTGGCCGTCCAGGGGCTGCCCAGGAGCGGCCGGTCGACCTTCATACGCAAGGTCGAGGAGCGCATCGAGTGGCTGGGCGAGAACGATGCCGCCTATGCGGCCCGGACCAGGCACGTACGCATCGACGCCCGTCACTACGCCGACGGTGACGTCGCCGGCGCGGTGCTCGACAGCGTCCGGGGTGCGGGGCGAAGCCAGCCGCCGCCACTGGTCGCGAAACACCAGGCGGCGCAGCGGCGGAAGGCCGAGCTGCAGGCGGCACTGGCCGGGGTGACGGAGGACGACGGCCAGCGCGGTAAGCGCCGGGCCCAGCCGATGGGTGCCACCATGGCGCTCGCGGCGATGGATCGAGAGGTCGCGGCCTACGAGGCCGCACTGCGGGCGGCGCCGCCCGGGCCGCCACCGGGTCCGCAGTCGAGCCGGACCATCGTCTACGTCGACGACCTGGACAGGTGCGACCCGGCCACGGCGGCCGGAGTGCTGCAGGCGATCGACGAGCTGGGTGGCAGGGAGGGTGTCGCGGTCGTGGCGGCCGTGGACGCGCGGATGCTGCGGCGATCGCTCGAGGGGCGGGTGGCGGAGCCTGCGGCGTACCTGTCCCGGATCTTCGACGTGCCGTTCGCGCTGCGGGCGTTCTCGGGTGAACCGGCGGTGCGATTCATGCGGTCGCTGATGCGCCAGGCGGTGCCGTCGTGGCCCGCGGCGCTGGCCACGGGTGTCGGCGACCGGTCCGGGCGCCAGGTCGTGGTGGAGAGCTTCGAGCTCTCCCCGGGGGAGGCGCTGTTCACCAGCGAGCTGGCCCGCTTCTGCGCGACGCCCGGAGGCGCGAGGAAGCTGCTCACGCTCTATCGGCTGGCGCGTACGGCGCCGGTCGCGAGCACCACTGCCGAGCCCTCGGCGCTGCGAGCCCTCGGGATCCTGATGGCGATCCTGGTCGGCGCCCCCGCCCAGGCCGCGCAGGTGCTCGGCGCCGTGGTCGAGGCGCTGGCGGAGGGGGACGACGGCGCCACGTTCCGGAAGGTCCTCGAGAAGGTCGCCCGCGAGCACACGGCCGGTTGCGGGCGGGCGACGTGCGGCTCGTGCGCCGACTGGTCCCGGGTGCACCGCGCCTTCGCCGACCTCGTCCGGACGCAGGACGTGCCGCAGGAGGTCGGGGCGTACGCCGAATGGGTCGACGAGGTCGCCAGATTCGCTCTTCCCGACTGACCCCTTACAAAAAACTGAAACACGTTCTAGTCTAGGCGCCATGACTGGACTCCTGGATGGCAAGGTCGTCGTGCTCTCGGGGGTCGGCCCCGGCCTCGGCCGCTCGCTGGGCGAGCAGGCTGCGCTGATGGGCGCCGACCTGGTGCTCGCGAGCCGCACCGAGAAGCGACTGCAGAAGATGGCCGGCGTCATCGAGGAGCACGGACGACGTGCGCTCGTGGTACCGACCGACATCACCGACGAGGACGCGCGCCGGCACCTGGTTGACGCCGCGCTGGAGGAGTTCGGGCGCGTCGACGTGCTCCTCAACAACGCCTTCGGCATCCCGCCGATGGACCCGCTCACCCAGATCCCGCTCGACGCGCTCCGGCTGGCCCAGGAGTCCAACGTGTACGCCCCGCTGCGGCTCTCGGCGCTCTTCGCCGACGCGCTCGCGGCCACCCCGGACAAGCCCGGCGGCTCGATCGTGATGATCAACTCCGCGGTGCTCTACCAGAGCCAGCCGGAGTTCGCGGGCTACAAGCTCTCCAAGGGCGCTCTCGCGCACCTGTCCTCGTCGCTGGCCACCGAGCTCGGCCCGCGCGGCATCCGGGTCAACTCCGTCGCGCCGTCCTACATCTACGAGGACGTCAACAAGTCCTACTTCGACTGGATCGCCTCCGAGTCCGGACGGACCCATCAAGACGTCTACGACGAGAAGGCCGCCCCCACCGACCTGAAGCGGCTCGCCACCCCCGAGGAGGTCGCCCGGGCCGCGCTGTTCCTGGCCAGCGACCTGGCCTCCGCGGTCACCGGGACCGTGCTCAACGTGGACTGCGGGGAGTTCCATGACTGAGACGCGCCCGGAAGAGACTGCGCCCCGTGAGCGGGCGGACGTCGGGACGTACGAGGACATCTGCGCGGCCGCGGTCCGCACCACCGGGCTGAGCGACTTCGGCGGGACCGACCACGAGGAGGGGCTCCGGCTCCTCGTCGAGGACCTGGCGAGCCCCGAGGCCGGGCTGACCCCGGTCGGCAACTACTTCCACCGCTCCCAGGTGAAGTCGGCCCTCGTCGGCCGGCTCATGACGCAAGCCCGGCTCGCGGAGTTCCCCCAGCACCAGGACGTACGCATCGAGCGGCCGATCTTCGTCACCGGACTCGTCCGCACCGGCACCACCGCGCTGCACCGGCTCCTGGCCGCCGACCCGGCCCACCAGGGCCTGGAGACCTGGCTGACCGAGTTCCCCCAGCCGAGGCCCCCGCGCGAGACCTGGGAGCAGAACCCGGTCTTCAACGCGATCCAGGGCGCCTACCGGCAGCACCACGTCGCCAACCCCGAGTTCATGGGGATCCACTACATGGACGCCACCAGCGTCGAGGAGTGCTGGCGGCTGCTGCGGCAGAGCGGCAAGTCGATCTCGTTCGAGTCGCTGGCCAACGTCCCGCGCTACTCGGCCTGGCTGGCGAAGCAGGACTGGCGCGACGCGTACGAGGTCCACCGCCGCTCCCTGCAGCTCATCGGCCTCAACGATCCCGAGAAGCGCTGGGTGCTCAAGAACCCCTCCCACCTGGTCGCGCTCGACGCGCTGATGGAGGTCTACCCCGACGCGCTCGTGGTGGTCACCCACCGCGACCCGATCGTCTCGGTCGCCTCCGGCTGCTCGCTCTCCGCCGAGGCGACCGCGGGGATGTCGACCACGTTCGTCGGGGAGACCATCGGGGAGACCCAGCTGGAGATGCTCTCCCGCTCGTGGCGCTCCTTCGGTGAGACTCGGAAGAGGTACGACGCGGCGCAGTTCCTCGACGTCGACTACCGCGGCTTCGTCCAGGACCCCGTCGGCACCGTCGCGAACATCTACGCCCACTTCGACATCCCGTGGAGCGATGCTGCCCGAGCCGAGGTCTCCCGCATCGACGCCGAGTCCCGTTCGGGGAGCGCCCGGCCCAAGCACGACTACAGCCTGGCCGACTACGGGCTGACGGAGGACGAGGTTCGCCAGGCGTTCACTCTCTGATTCCGTACGGCCTCCACCACTGCTCCATCGAGGTGTCCTACGGTTCGACGCGAGCTCACCGGGGTGCGGCTCATGACGCCGTCCGACCAGGGGAGCCATGTGATGAGCCATGCCGCTGCGGTGCTGAGCGCCGAGCCGACGGAGGCGCCCGCCAGGCCGTCGGCCAGGCTGGTCACGGTGCTCGCGCTGCTGGGCGCGTTCACGGCCTCGATGAGCCTCTACGTCGCCACCACCCAGGCGCTGTCGTACCACGCGCGTGACGAGGGCCCGAACGCGTCGTACGCCATCTCGCTCCTCGCGGGCGACCTGCCCACGATCGACACGCCGGTGGCGCACGACCGGGCGCGCTTCCCCCAGATCACCCGCGGCGCCAACCGGGAGGAGTTCGATCGCCACCGGATGATCTGGACCGCCAATCATCCGCCGCTCTACTACCTCCTCGGCGTGCCGTGGGTCGCCCTGGCCGACGCACTCGAGAACCCGCACGTGCTGATCGCCGGGATGCGTGCGGTGAGCGCCCTGGCGTACGGAGCGCTGGTGTTCCTGGTCGGTCTGATCGCCTTCGAGGTCACCCCGCGGCGCCCGGCCGCGGCGATGCTCGCCACTGCGATCACGGCCTCGCCGGCCGTGCTGGCGGTCGCGGCGGGGTTCATCATGAACGACAGCCTCGCGGTGGCGGCCTCGTCGCTGACCGTGCTCGCGACCCTGCGCATCCTCCGCCTCGGGGTGACCCGGAACCGGATGATCGTGATGGCGGTCGCCGGAACCCTGGCCGCTGCGACGAAGGCGCCCGGGGTGATCACGGTGATCATGTGCGGTGCCGCGCTCGGGGTGACGCTGCTGCTCCGTGACCGCACCCGGAAGGGCCTGCTCCGGGCCAGCTGGCTGACCGCGATCGCCACCGGGGTGCCTGGCCTGGCGATCGGCTGGTTCTATGTACGCAACATCGTGCTCTACGGCGACGCGACCGCGACCTCGGCGCTCCTGGAGCGTTACCAGCGGGTGCAGATCGACACCTGGTTCGAGGTGATGACCGCGCCGCGCTTCTGGCACGGCTGGTACGACCACCTGTGGGTGCCGCTTCAGCTGCGTGGCACCGGGCTGCACTGGATCATCGACGTCATCACGTTCGTGGCGCTGCTCGGGCTCGTCCTGGGGGTCGTCGCACGCCTGCGTGACCACGGCCGCGAGCACGGTCTCGTCGTCGGCGCGCCCCGGGTGCCGTCGGTGGCGACCGTGGGCCTGCTGGTGTTGATCGCGCACGCGTTCGTGATCATCGTCAACCTCGCCCAGTTCCGCTCCGGGGGCGGCAACCCGCACGAGCGCTACCTGATGACGATCATGCCGCTGGTGGCGATCGTGGTCTCGGTCGGTCTGCTGGCCATCGTCGACGCGATGCCGTGGGGCGAGATCCGGCGTCGGGAGGAGATCGCGGCGGCCGTCGTCTCGGCGTTCCTGGTGGGGATGACGGCCGCCACCTTCGCCACCTGGGTGCGCACCCAGATCCACTTCGGGGCGGATCGCCTGCTTCCCGAGATCCGGCCGCTGCCGTACGTCGTGCTCGGGATCGGGGCGCTCTGCGCGCTCGCTGCGGTGCTCCTCCCGCTCGTCTGGCGGTCTCGTGGAGATGCTCCGCGAAACAGCACGGGTCTCGACCCGCTTCGCGGGTTCGCAGGCTCACCCGCTGCGCTCGCTCGACCTTCTCGCGTTGCGCGCTCGCTCGTTCCCTTCGACAAGCTCAGGACATCGCCTCGCGACCGCGCAGGCTCGAATGTCGGTGGTCCCGCGTAGCCTAGGAATCATGCGTCCAGTCACCGATCTCGAGCGTCGCGTCGCCCCGTTGAAGGTGGTCTCCGACTACCAACCCTCGGGCGACCAACCGGCCGCGATCGCGGAGATCACCAAGCGGATCCAGGACGGCGTCAAGGACGTCGTCCTCCTCGGCGCGACCGGCACCGGAAAGACGGCGACGGTGGCCTGGACCGCCGAGCAGCTGCAGCGTCCGCTGCTGGTGCTGCAGCCCAACAAGACCCTGGCCGCCCAGTTCGCCAACGAGCTGCGCCAGCTCTTCCCGGACAACGCGATCGAATACTTCGTCTCCTACTACGACTACTACCAGCCCGAGGCGTACGTCCCCCAGACCGACACCTACATCGAGAAGGACTCCTCGATCAACGAGGAGGTCGAGCGGCTGCGCCACTCGGCCACCAACTCGCTGCTGACCCGGCGCGACGTCATCGTGGTGAGCACGGTGTCGTGCATCTACGGTCTCGGCACCCCGCAGGAGTACGTCGACCGGATGATCCGGCTGCGGGTGGGGGAGGAGCACGACCGCGACTCGATCCTGCGCCGGCTGGTGGAGATCCAATACACCCGCAACGACCTCTCCTTCACCCGTGGCACCTTCCGGGTGCGGGGAGACACTCTGGAGATCTTCCCGGTCTACGAGGAGCACGCGGTCCGGATCGAGTTCTTCGGCGACGAGATCGAGCGGCTGATGACGCTGCACGCGGTCACCGGCGAGGTCCTCACCGAGGACCAGGAGCTCTACGTCTTCCCGGCGACCCACTACGTCGCCGGCCCCGAGCGTATGGAGCGCGCGATCGACGGCATCGAGGCCGAGCTCGACCAGCAGCTGAGCACGTTCGAGAAGCAGGGCAAGATGCTCGAGGCGCAGCGGCTGCGGATGCGCACGACCTACGACATCGAGATGATGCGCCAGGTCGGGTCCTGCTCCGGGATCGAGAACTACTCGATGCACATTGACGGCCGCGAGCGCGGCTCGGCGCCCAACTGCCTGCTCGACTACTTCCCTGAGGACTTCGTCCTCGTCGTCGACGAGTCCCACGTCGCGGTCCCGCAGGTCGGCGGGATGTACGAGGGCGACATGTCCCGCAAGCGCAACCTGGTCGAGCACGGCTTCCGGCTGCCCAGCGCCCAGGACAACCGTCCGCTGAAGTGGGAGGAGTTCCTCGAGCGGATCGGCCAGACGATCTACCTCTCCGCGACCCCGGGCAACTACGAGCTCGACAAGGTCGGCGGCGACACCGTCGAGCAGATCATCCGCCCGACCGGACTGATCGACCCCGAGGTGATCATCAAGCAGACCAAGGGCCAGATCGACGACCTGATCGGTGAGATCAACGACCGGGTCGCCAAGAACGAGCGCGTCCTGGTCACCACGCTCACCAAGAAGATGTCCGAGGACCTCACCGACTACCTGCTCGATGCCGGGATCCGCACGCGCTATCTCCACTCCGAGGTCGACACCCTCAAGCGGATCGAGCTCCTCCGCGACCTGCGGCTGGGGGAGTACGACGTCCTGGTCGGCATCAACCTGCTCCGTGAAGGGCTCGACCTCCCGGAGGTGTCGCTGGTCTCGATCCTCGACGCCGACAAGGAAGGCTTCCTGCGCTCGGACAAGTCGCTGATCCAGACCATCGGACGTGCGGCCCGAAACGTCTCCGGCCAGGTCCACATGTACGCCGACAAGATCACCCCCTCCATGGAGTCGGCGATCGAGGAGACCAACCGCCGCCGCGCGATCCAGGTGGCCTACAACGAGGCCAACGGCATCGACCCGCAGCCGCTGCGCAAGAAGATCGCCGACATCACCGACATGCTCGCCCGCGAGGACGAGTCGACCCAGGAGCTGCTCAACACCTGGGCCGGCACCGAGGCCAAGGGCCGTGCGGGCAAGACCTCCGCCAAGGCCCCCACCCCGATGCTCGGCGACGCTGCCCGCGAGGCGCGCGAGCGCGGCCTCGTCGGCCTCCCCTCCTCCGACCTGGCTCAGCTCATCGGCGACCTCACCGAGCAGATGAAGGGCGCCGCCGCCGAGCTCCAGTTCGAGGTCGCCGCCCGTCTGCGCGACGAGATCTCCGACCTCAAGAAGGAGCTCCGGCAGATGATGGAAGCCACCAAGTAGTGCGCTGGTCGAGCCGCCGGAGCCGCTAGGCGAAGGCGTGTCGAGACCAACACGGTGCCATCGAGCGCAGAGGGGACCGTGTTGGTCTCGACACGCTCGGCCGCAGGCGGCCTCGCGGCTCGACCAGCGGGAGCGACGGCGGATGGCTGGGTTCAGCGGGGGAGCATGCCCTCGATCAGGTCAGCAGCCCGGCGGGTGCCGCCCTCGGCGAGCGCATCGGCGCGCAGCTGAGCCGAACGAGCCACCCGGGTGGGATCGTCGAGCAGCTCGAGCATTGCCGTACGCAGCACCTCGGCCGTGACGTCCTCGCCGTCGAGCCGCCGGGCGACACCGAGCTCGACGAGCCGGTCGGCGTTCATGAACTGGTCGGCCGCCTGCGGGACCGCGACCATGGGGACGCCAGCCATCAGACCCTCGCTGCTTCCGCCCATCCCGGCGTGGGTGACGAACGCGTCGGCCTGGGCGAGGACGGCGCGCTGCGGCAGCCAGGAGTGGACCTCGACGTTTCCGGGGAGAGCGGCGAGGTCGGCCGGGTCGAGCTGGGTGCCGATCGACATCACGACGTGCCAGCCGGGGAGGGTGGCGTACGCCTCGATGCAGGCGCGGAAGAAGTCCGCGTCGGCGGTGTAGGCCGAGCCGAGGGAGACCAGCAGGACACGATCGGCGTCGGCAGGTCGGGTCCAGGTCTCGCCGGAGCCGAGCGCGAAGCACGGTCCGACGAAGGTGACGACCTCCTGGTCGACCTTGTCGGCGTTGGGCTGCATCGCCCGCGGGATGAGGGCGAGGGCCCGCTTCGGTGCACCGGCGAACGTCTCCGGGTCACGAGTGCTCGCCCCGGCGTCCGCGAGCCAGGCCCCGAACCGGTCCAGATAGCCGTCGTAGCCCGGCAGCTGCCGCACCTGGGCGCCGACCTCCTCGGCGTACCCGTCCCAGGCGACAAACGTCGGGGAGAGCTGCACGAACGGGCGCTGCTGCGTCTCGGCGAGGGCGCGAGCGGCGTAGCCGCCGATGTCGTAGAGGTAGAGATCGGCCGGCTCGGCTGAGTAGAACGATTCCAGATGCGGGAGCACCTGGTTGGCGTCCTCGAGGAAGATGCCCATCCCTGCGACCGGGTCCTCGGGCCACTGCCGGTCCTCGACGGGCAGCACCGTCGGCACCGGGACCAGCTCGGCCCCGGTCGGCTTGATCACGTCGGCCAACGACTCGTGGGTGGCATAGGTGACCCGGTGTCCGCGTGCGACGAGCTCCTTGATCAGCTCGAGGCTCGGCAGGACGTGGCTGATCGCGGGCGAGGCGACCATGGCGATGTGGCGCGGTGAAGTAGTCATGACACCGTCGGACGCTATCGGCCCGCCGAAGGTTGACGCGACCGAGTTTTGCGTCAACGTTCGGTCACTCGACGGTCGCGCTCTGTTCATCGTCCGTGAGCCGTGGCCCGTCTGTTCGGTCAGTTTCGCCGGTTACGGTCGTGAGCGTGTCTGTCCCTCGGGTCTCCATGTCCCAGTCCACGATCTGCGTCCTGCTCCTGGGCGTGCTCGGCTTCGCGATGAGCGCCCAGGTGGCGATCGCGATGCCGGCTCTGTTCAAGGCCGACGAGCGGGCCCATGCGGCGTACGCGGTGGCGCTGTCCCAGGGGACGCTGCCGACGATCGACACCGACATCCCCGACGACCCGGCGCGCTACCCGCAGCTGGCCGAGAGCCTCTTCGGGGCCGACGAGGCCCACCGCGACATCTGGGTCGCCAACCACCCGCCGCTGTTTTACGCGATGAGTCTGCCGCTGGTCTGGCTCGGCGATGCCGTTGGGTCGCCAGGCCTGACGCTGCTCGGGATGCGGCTGCTCAACGCACTCGGCTTCGCCCTGACCACGATCATGGTCGGCCTGCTGGCGCGAGAGCTGGTGCCACGACGGCCGGCGGTGCCGGTGATCGCCTCGGCGATGTGTATCGGCTGCGGCGCGATGACCTTCGTGGGCGGCGGGATCTACAACGACGGCTGGGGCTCGGCGACGGCGTTCATGACGCTCTATCTCGGGTTCCGGATGATCCGGCAGGGCGTGACGCGCGAGCGCCTGATCGCCGCGGCCGCGGTCGGGGTGGCGGCTGCGGGGCTCCGCTCGACCGGCCTGGTCGCGGTCCTCTTCCTCGGCGCGTGCGTGCTGGTGGCCATGTGGCTGCGGGAGCCCTCGCTGCGTACGTTCCTGCGCGGTACGTTCTGGCGCGCTGTCGGGATCGCGGCGTGCATCGGCATGGCGCCGGTGGTCGTGTTCGGCTGGTTCTACGTGCGCAACATCCAGATCTACGGTGACCCGACCGCGTCGAGCTCGCTCTTCGAGAAGTTCGGGCGCGAGCCGAACGGCACCACCTTGTTCCAGCTGGTCAACCCCGAGTTCTACGGCCACCTGCTCGGCAGTCTGTGGACCGACGGCAACATCGCCAACACCTGGAGCCAGGCGGCGGTCATCGTGCTGACGCTCACCGTGGTCGGCCTCGTGCTCGATGCGGCTGCGAAGGCCAACCCGCGTCGCACCGGAGTCCTGCGGCGCATCGAGCTCGCCCCGCAGAGCACGATGCAGCACCGCCAGGACCTGGCCATCTGGGCGCTCCTGGGCGGCTACTGCCTGCTCATCCTGGTCAACGTCGCCGGGTTCATCGCCGGCGGCGGCTGGATCCACGCCCGCTACGCGGTGCCGTTCCTGCCGTTCCTGGCCGCCGGCGCCGGGATCGCCGCGCTGCGCCTGGGGCGGCTTCTCCCGCTGCGGGTCCCGACCGGCTCCCGCACCGGTGTCACCGCGCTCGACGAGGCGCGCGACCTGCGCATCGGCCTGGGTGTCTCGCTGGCCTTCATGGTCGTCGGACTGGTGTGTCACCTCGACACCGAGCAGTACGTCGACGGCCCGGTCACCAGCACCTTCGCGCTCGTCGCCCTGGTGGCCGCCGACCTGGTGATGTTCGCGGTCGCCGCGTATGTCGCCACCGAGCTGCGCCGGCGGATGCAGCCCGGCACGTTCGACACTCCCCGCACTCTCGCCGCTCCTGTGACCGAGATCGCGTGTCCGCGACAGGACGCCCGGACCTCGACGGGCCTCCAGGCAAAGTAGCCTCTCTATGTGAGTGAGCAGGATCCCCAGCAGACAACACGAGCATGGTTCGTGTGGGGCATCGCCCTCGCGGTCTATGGCTTGGCCGTCTTCCACCGCAGCAGCCTCGCGGTGGCCGGTCTGGTGGCGACCGAGCGCTTCGGGATCGGCGCCGGGCAGCTGGCGACCTTCGTCATGCTGCAGCTGCTCGTCTATGCGCTCATGCAGGTGCCGGTCGGCCTGCTGGTCGACCGGTTCGGGTCGCGTACGGTCCTCTCCGCCGGCGCGCTGATCCTGGCGCTCGCCCAGGTCGGGTTCGCGTTCGCGGACTCCTACCCGGTGGCCCTGCTCGCGCGTACGTTCGTGGGGATGGGCGATGCGATGACGTTCATCTGCGTGCTGCGCCTGGTCCCGTCGTGGTTCCCGCGTCGACGGGTGCCGCTGGTCAGCCAGCTGACCGGCACCGTCGGGCAGCTGGGCGCGATCGCAGCAGCCGTCCCGATGACCTGGGCGCTCGGTCATCTCGGCTGGACCCGGGCCTATCTCACGGCCGCGTTGATCGGCCCGGTCCTTCTCGTGCTGCTGCGCCTCTTCGTCCATGACGGACCCGGTGACCGACACCGCCGAGGCACCACCCTCAAGCCGCGCGAGCTCGGCCGGACCCTGAGGGCGTCCTGGTACCAGCCGGGCACCCGCCTCGGCTTCTGGATCCACTTCTCCACCCCGTTCAGCTCCCACCTGATGGGGCTGCTGTGGGGTTTCCCGTTCCTGGTGACCTCCGAAGGGCT
Organism: Nocardioides sp. NPDC059952; assembly: GCF_042730435.1. Classification (NCBI taxonomy): domain Bacteria; kingdom Bacillati; phylum Actinomycetota; class Actinomycetes; order Propionibacteriales; family Nocardioidaceae; genus Nocardioides; species Nocardioides sp. NPDC059952. Next base: position 24,966 of record NZ_JBHWLY010000014.1, read on the forward strand.
CTCCGACACCCTCGCCGGCACACTGCTCTCGGTCACCGTCATCGCGGCCCTGGTCGCGGGTCCGGTCATGGGCGTCCTCGCCGGGCGCCACCCGTGGCACCGCTCGACGGTGGCGCTGGCGATGATCGCCGCCATGGTGTCGGTGTGGACGCTCGTGCTCGCCTGGCCGGGCGAGGCGCCGCTACCGGTGCTGCTGCTCCTGATGGCCGTGGTCGGCTTCGGCGGACCCGCCTCGATGATCGGCTTCGACGTCGGCCGCACCAGCAACCCGCCCGCGAGGATGGCGAGCGCCAGCGGGATCATCAACCAGGGCGGCTTCGTCGCCGCGCTGCTCGTGATCGTGCTGGTCGGCTGGATCCTCGACTGGCGTACGCCGGGGGCCTCCACCTCCTACACGCCGGAGGCGTTCCACTGGGCGATGTCGGTGCAATACCTGTTCTGGGGCCTCGGAGTCGTGCAGATCTGGCGCCACCGGCGCGACGTGCGGCGGCGTACGACCAGGGAGCAGGTCGCCGCCGGCTCCTCGATGGTCACCGACTGATCGTTCGCAGGTCACCTGAGCGGCATCTGGGCCCACTAGCTTGTCGAGGTGCTCACGCCCTCGCGCTCGCTGTCCCAGGTGACCGTCTGCCTGCTCCTGCTCGGGGTGCTCGGCTTCGCGATGAGCGCGCAGTACGCGATCGGGATGCCGCCGCTGCTGAAGGCCGACGAGAAGCAGCACGCGGCCTACGCCATCGTCCTGTCCCAGGGCGTGCTGCCCACGATCGACACGAACACCCCGGCCGACCCGGTGCGCTACCCACAGTTCGCCGAGGCGCTCTTCGGACTCGACGAGCCGCGCCGCGACGTCTGGGTCGCCAACCACCCGCCGCTGTTCTACGTGATGAGTCTGCCGCTGGTCTGGCTCGGCGACGCCGTCGGCGGTGAGGCAGGGGTCGGGGTGACGCTCCTGGGGATGCGGCTGCTCAACGCGCTCGGCTACGCGCTGAGCATCATCCTGGTCGGGTTGCTGGCGCGTGAGCTGGTGCCCAGGCGCCGGGTGGTCCCGGTGCTCTCGGCGGCGATGGTGCTCGGATGCGGTGCGGTGACCTACGACGGCGGCGCGATCTACAACGACGGCTGGGGCACGGTCGCCGCCTCGCTGACCCTGCTGCTCGGCTTCCGGATGGTTCGCGAGGGCGTTACCCGGGACCGGCTGGTCTGGGCGACGGTCGCCGGCGTCGCGGCGGCCAGCTTCCGCTCGACCGGCCTGGTGGCGGTGCTCGTGCTGGGTGCGTGCGTGCTGGCCGCGCTGTGGCTGCGCGACCCGACGCTGCGTACGTTCCGCCGGGGTGTGGTCCTGGCGATCCGGATCGGGCTGGCGCCGGTGGTGGTGATCGGCTGGTTCTACGTACGCAACATCGTCCTCTACGGCGACGCCACCGCCTCTGCGGCGCTCTTCGAGAAGTTCTCCCGCCAGACCCACGGCGACACGCTCTTCCAGCTGGTCAACCCGGAGCTGTACCTGCACCTCTACGGCTCGCTGTGGGCCGACGACGTGATCCCGAAGATCTGGATCCTCGCCGCCGTGGCCACACTGGCCGTGACGGTCACCGGCATGGTGCTCGACGTCAACGCGAAGGCCCGGCCGAGGCCCGACGGGGTGATGCGCCGCGTCGTCATCCCCGGCCCGGAGCCGACCGTCCTGGAGCGCCGCCTGGAGGTGGCGGTGCGGTTGCTGATGGGGATCTACTGCGCGATCATCATCGTCAACCTGGCCTCGTTCCATGCCGGCGGCGGGTGGATCCATGCGCGCTACGCGGTGCCGTTCCTGCCGGTGATCGCAGCGCTGACCTCGCTCGGGATCCTGCGGGTCGGCCGCCACTGGGCGCGCGGGGCCGATGAGGAGAGAGTCGACCTCCGGATCACCCTCTACGCCGGCGTCGGGTTCATCGTCTCGGCGATGGTCGCCCACCTTCACATCCAGCAGCGGATCGACGGACCGGCCGACGCCTCCTGGCTGATCGCGCTGATCGCGGCCGACCTGGTGATGTTCGTCGTCGCCGCGTACGTCACCGCGCAGCTGCGCCGCCGGCTGCGACCGGACGGCGAGCTCTTCACCGTCCGGTCATCTGGCGACCGGTCACCCGTTGCCGCGGTGAACATCTGAGCCGCGAGGGTGGCCGCTCACCCCCACCATCAAGGAGCTCCTGTGGTTGACATCGATCGTCGTAGGTTCCTCGGCCTGGCCGGCGGCGCAGCCGCGCTGACCATGCTCGACCAGAGCATCGCGCGAGCCGCCTCCATCCCCGCCGCCCGCAGGACCGGAACGATCCGCGACATCGAGCACGTGGTCGTCCTGATGCAGGAGAACCGCAGCTTCGAGCACTACCTGGGCACGCTGCGCGGCGTACGCGGCTTCGGCGACCCGCACCCGGCGATCCTGCCGTCGGGCAACCCGGTGTGGCACCAGCCGAACGGCGGCGGTGAGCTGCTCCCGTTCCACCCCGAGGTCGACGACCTGGGCGCGGCCTTCCTCGAGGGTCTCCCGCACAGCTGGACCGACGGCCAGCAGGCGATCAACGGCGGCCGCTACGACCAGTGGGTGCCGGCCAAGGGCACCACCACGATGGCGTACCTCCAACGGCAGGACGCCGCCTTCCACTTCGCGCTGGCCGACGCGTTCACGGTGTGCGACGCCTATTACTGCTCCTTCATCGGCAACACCGACCCCAACCGCTATTACATGCTCTCGGGCTGGACCGGCAACGACGGCAAGGGCGGCGGGCCGGTGCTCTACAACGACGAGGCCGGCTACGACTGGACCACCTACGCCGAGCGGCTCGAGGAGGCGGGGGTCAGCTGGAAGGTCTACCAGGACGAGGGCACCGGCCTCAACGCCGAGAACGGCAACTGGTGGGGCTGGACCCAGGACGCCTACATCGGCAACTACGGCGACAACTCGCTGCTCTACTTCAACAGGTTCCAGGACGCCCGGCCCGGCGACCCGCTCTTCGAGAAGGCCCGCACCGGCACCCGTGCGGTCGACGGGCAGGACTACTTCGAGATCCTCCGCGCCGACGTCGAGGCCGGCAACCTGCCCTCGGTCAGCTGGATCGCGGCACCGGAGGCGTTCTCCGAGCACTCGAACTGGCCGACCAACTACGGCGCCTGGTACATCTCCAAGGTCCTCGACGCGCTCACCGCCAACCCCGAGGTGTGGGCGAAGACCGCGCTGTTCATCACCTACGACGAGAACGACGGCTTCTTCGACCACCTCGTCCCGCCGCACATCAACAGCCCGCTGGTGCCGGGGGAGTCGACCGTCTCGACCGAGCACGAGCTCTACACCGGCTCCCACGGAGACGGCCACTACGGCCTCGGCCCGCGCGTGCCGATGTTCGTCGTCTCGCCGTGGAGCGTCGGCGGCTACGTCGCCTCGGAGACCTTCGACCACACCTCGATCCTGCGGTTCATGGAGAAGCGCTTCGGTGTCGCGGAGCCCAACATCACACCCTGGCGCCGCGCCGTGTGCGGTGACCTGACCTCGGCGTTCGACTTCGCGCGCACCTCCGAGCCGCCGACGCTGCCGGACACCAGCGGGTGGGAGCCGGCCGACCGCGAGCGGCACCCGTCCTACTCGCCGGAGACCCCGGCGACCGGGACGATGCCGACCCAGGAGCGCGGCACCCGCCCGGCCCGACCGGCGCCCTACCAGCTCGAAGTGATCGAGACCGCCGCCCCCGGCCAGATCGCGCTCGGGATCCGCAACACCGGCAGCGTCGGCGCCCACTTCCAGGCTCGGCTGCTCGCCCCCGAGGGCGCTCCTCACAGCTACACCGTCGGCGCCGGCGACACCCTCGCGGTGCGGTGGCCGGTCAGCGGCGACTACGAGATCCACCTGCACGGGCCCAACGGGTTCTTCCGGTCCTACGCCGGCACCGCGGGCGCCGATCCCGCACCCGCCAACCTTCGGCGTGAGGGCCGCTCGCATCGACTCACCGTGGCCGCACCGCGCAAGGCCGAGATCCGAAGTGCGTACGCCGGGAGGGTCCGTGGCGACGCGATCGACACCCGCGCGACCGGGGGCTGGTACGACCTGACCCTCACGCTCCCGGGCACCACCTGGGCACGCGGGTTCGCCGGCCACCTGGAGAACGGACGTCCCTCCGTGAGCGACCCGCAGCTGGGCGCCTAGGAGGGATCGCCGGGCCGGTCCTTCTCGGACTGGGCCGGCGGGTCGAGGATCGGGGCAGCCGTCTCGGGGGCTGCCTCGATCTCGGCCTTCGCTGCCTTCTTCGCCGCCTTCTTGGCGGCCTTCTTCTCGAGGCGCTGCACCTCGCGCTGGACGATCGCCTCGCGGCGTACGCCGGTGCCGACCAGGTTCACGACCAGGAACAGCATCGGGTAGAGCGGCCAGGGATGCCCGTCGGGGCCGGAGGTGAACAGCCAGATGCCCCAGGTGATGAGGCTGACCATCAAGAAGGTGGCGAACGCCTCCTGCAGCTCCTTGCGGTAGGCAACCGCACCCTGCTCGCGGAAGCCGAGCGTCTCGGGCAGGTTCGCCCCGGGCTCACCGGGAGCGGGCTCGACGATCCCCAGATCGTCCACGAGCCCGGGCAGCTCCCCGAGCGTACGAGCCTCCAGGAGGGTCCCGACCCGCTCGTCGTGCTCCTCCCGGGTGAGCCGGCCGTCGGCGAAGGCATCGGCGAGAACGGTGCGCACCACCTCCCGATCGGCATCGGAGGCGCGGATGCGTGCATTGTCGGCCTGTCTCGGGTCGAGACGGAACCGGGTCCAGAAACCGTCCACACCACCAGCCTAGACGCCAAGCCCGACACCGTCTGTCGAAGCGCCTGCATTAGAGTGACTCGCGCTGGCTACCTGCTAGTATAGAACACGTTCTAGTTTTGCTCTGCCTAGGTTTGAGGGAGGTGGCGGATGCGGATCGCTCTGCTGTCGTATCGCAGCAAGCCGCACGTCGGCGGTCAAGGCGTCTATATCCGCCATCTGAGTCGGGAGCTCGCCAAGCTCGGCCACACGGTCGAGGTCTTCTCCGGCCAGCCCTATCCCGAGCTCGACCTCATGGGGGAGGGCGTGACTCTCACCAAGGTGCCGAGCCTGGGCCTCTACGAGGAGCCCGACCCGTTCGGCAACCCGAAGCTCTCCGAGCTCCGCGACCTGATCGACGTCGAGGAGTGGGCCCGGATGCGCACCGGCGCCTTCCCCGAGCCGCTGACCTTCGCCAAGCGGGTCCTGAAGGTGCTGAAGGAGCGGACCGACGACTTCGACATCGTCCACGACAACCAGACGCTGGCCACACCGCTGCTGAGCATCGAGCCCGAGCTCGGCCTGCCGCTGGTGACCACGATCCACCACCCGATCTCCTTCGACCGACGCATCGAGCTGGAGAGCGCGGAGGGCTGGAAGAAGAAGTTCGGCGTCTGGCGCTGGTACTCGTTCGTGAAGATGCAGGCGAAGGTCGCCGCCCAGCTGCGGCGCGTGATCACGCCCTCGGACAACTCCAAGCGCGACATCCTCACCGACTTCGGCGTCCCCTCCGAGCGGGTGCAGACCGTGCACCTCGGCGTGCCGGAGGAGTTCGTCCCGCCGACCGCGCCCCGCGTCGAGGGCCGGATCCTGGCCATGGCCAGTGCCGACGCCCCGCTGAAGGGCATCGCCTTCCTGCTCGAGGCCTTCGCCAAGCTGCGTACCGAACGTGATCTCGAGCTGGTCCTGGTCTCCAAGCCGAAGAAGGGTGGTCCGACCGAGCAGCTCATCGAGAAGCTCGCGATCAAGGACCACGTACGTTTCGTCAACGGCATCTCCGACGCCGAGCTCGTCGAGCTGATGGGCTCCGCGGAGATCGCCTGCGTGCCCTCGCTCTACGAGGGGTTCTCGCTGCCCACCGCCGAGCTGATGGCCTGCGGCACCCCGCTCGTCGTCTCCCGTGCCGGCGCGATCCCCGAGGTCGTCGGGACCGACGACCTGTGCGCGAAGCAGGTCACCCCGGGTGAGACCGAGGAGCTCGAGCAGGCCATCGCGGCGCTGCTCGACGACCCCGAGCGCCGGGCCCGCTACTCGACCGCCGGGCGGGCCCGGGTCGAGGAGCACTTCTCCTGGCACGCCGTCGCCGAGCGGATGACGGCGATCTACCAGCAGTCCATCGACGAGTTTCACACAGACGAGAGGAAGTGAGCCGTGCTCACCGTTGACTTCGACCGCCTTGGCCTTCAGCCGGGGGAGCGCGTGCTCGACATGGGCGCCGGCGGCGGCCGGCACGCCTTCGAGATGTACCGCCGCGGCGCCGACGTGATCGCGTTCGACCAGGACGCCGAGGAGCTGGCCAAGGTCAGCGACTGGTTCTTCGCGATGCGTGACGAGGTCCCCGAGGGTGCGAACGCGGAGACCAAGGAGGGCGACGCCCTCTCGCTGCCCTTCGCCGACGGCGAGTTCGACCGCATCGTGGCCGCCGAGGTGCTCGAGCACATCCACCGCGACGTCGACGCGATCAAAGAGCTCGTCCGGGTGCTGCGTCCCGGTGGCACCCTCGCGATCTCGGTGCCGCGCTGGCTGCCCGAGGTCGTCAACTGGAAGCTCTCCGAGGACTACCACAACACCACCGGCGGCCACATCCGGATCTACACCGACCACGAGCTCATCGACAAGGTCACCAAGGCCGGCCGGCCCAACGACGGCACCCCTGGCGAGGCGATGATCTTCGAGGGCAAGTCCTACGCCCACGGTCTGCACGCGCCCTACTGGTGGCTGAAGTCGGCCGTCGGTGTCGACAACGACAAGAACGTCCTGGTGAAGGCGTACCACCAGGTCCTGGTCTGGGAGATCATGAAGAACCCGCTGCCGCTGCGCCTCGCCGGGAAGGTCCTCGACCCGATGATCGGCAAGAGCATGGTCCTCTACTTCCGCAAGCCGGGCCCGATCGCCTCCGACCCGACCTCGGCTGCCTGATTCGCGGATGAGAGTCGAGATCCCGTACGTCGACGGGGTGCTGACCCCTGCCCAGATCGTCGCCACGGCCGGGTCGATCGCCCGCGCCCAGGAGGCGTCGGGCGCGATCCCGTGGGTGCCGGGTCAGCACACCGACATCTGGAACCACGTCGAGGCGGCCATGGGCCTGCTCGTCGGTGGCCTGGTGGAGGAGGCCGAGGCCGCGTACGACTGGGTCCCGTCCCTGCAGAACGGCGACGGGTCCTGGCCGATGAAGATCGTCGCCGGCTCGCCGGTGGAGACGATCGGCGAGTCGAACATGTCGGCCTACTTCGCGGTCGGGCTCTGGCACCACTGGCTGATCCGTCGTGACCGGGCGTTCGTGGAGCGCCTGTGGCCCTCGGTGCGCGCCGGACTCGACTTCGTGGTCGGCCTGCAGCTGCCCTTCGGCGGGATCGCCTGGACCCCGCGCGACCCGTTCGCCCTGCTCACCGGCTCGTCCTCGATCTACCAGTCGCTGCGCGCCGGGGTCGCCCTGGCCGACCTGATGGACGACCCGCAGCCGGAGTGGGAGATCGTCGGCGGCCGGCTCGGTCACGCCCTTCGCCACCACCGTGACTCGTTCGAGGACAAGTCGCACCACTCGATGGACTGGTACTACCCGGTCCTCGGCGGCGCGGTCGTCGGTGCCGCCGGGGACGACCTGATCGCGTCGCGCTGGGACCATTTCGTACGCCCCGGCCTCGGTGCGCTCTGCGTCGACACCAACCCGTGGGTGACCGGCGCGGAGACCTGCGAGCTGGCGATGGCCCTCGACAACATCGGCGACCACCGCCGGGCTCTGGGGCTCTTGACGGACATGCAGCACCTGCGTGCCGCCGACGGCGGCTACTGGACCGGCTGGGTCTATGAGTCGCCCGAATACCCCAACCCGAACCCCAACGCGTTCTGGCCCGAGGAGCACTCCACCTTCACCGCCGCCGCTGTCATCCTGGCCGCGGACGCGCTGGGGGAGCGCTACGGCGGGTCCACCCCGGGCTCGGCCATCATGCGTGGCACCTCCCTCGCCGCGGGGTTCGAGGAGCTGGCGCTGGAGTGCGGCTGCGAGACCTCAGAGGCGTCGCAGCACGCGTAGCGACCCGACGGCGTCGATCTCCTCGAACTGCTTCGAGGCGAGCGCGGGGAGGTAGATCTCCTCGTACGGCGGCCGGCCGCCCTCGGCCGGGTCGGGGAACACGTCGTGGACCAGCAGCAGCCCGCCGGGCATGACCTTCGGCGCCCAGCCGCGGTAGTCGAGCTGTGCCGGCTCGACGCCGTGGCCGCCGTCGATGAAGAGCAGCGAGACCGGTGTCGTCCACCACCGGCTCACCGTCGTGGAGGCGCCGATCACCGCGACCACCTCGTCCTCGAGGCCGGCCTGCTCGATCGTGCGCCGGAAGGTCGGCAGCGTGTCCAGCCGCCCTGTCCGCTCGTCGACGAGGGTGGTGTCGTGGTGCTCCCAGCCCGCCTGGTTCTCCTCGCTGCCGTGGTGGTGGTCGACGGTGAACACCGTGCCGCCGGTCAGCTTCGCCGCGGCGCCGAGATAGACCGACGACTTCCCGCAATAGGTGCCGATCTCGACAGCCGGCCCGTGCGGCAGCCGCTCGGTCGCGTATGCGAAGAGCGCGAGGCCCTCCTCAGGAGGCATGAACCCCGTCGCGTCGAGGGCGTGCTTGAGCAGGTCGGCGGGCATCTCAGGCGTAGACACCCGGGCACCTTAGCCGAGTGGCGAGCGGTCCGCGTCGAGTGGTCATCAACCGGGGTCACGGGGAGAATCCCGCCATGAGCAGATCCTCCGCCGGCCACTCGGTGCTCGTCGTCCCGGTGCCCGAGCTGGAGACGTACGTCCTGGAGCGCACGCGCCACTACGACGACTCGTTCGTCTCCGCGGACCCGGCGTTCGTGCACGCCCACATCACCCTGCTCGCACCGTTCCTGAGCTCGCCGACGACGGACGATCTGGAGCACATCGGGAAGATCGCGGCCGCGGCGGCCGCGTTCGACTTCCGGCTGGACGAGGTGCGTGTCTTCGCCGGCGGTACGATCTATCTTCCTCCTGATCCCGCGGAGCCCTTCGCGGCGCTGACCGCCGAGCTGAGCGCGGCGTTTCCGCAGTGCCCGCCCTATGCCGGGCTCTTCGAGCCGGTGCCGCACCTGACCGTCGACCACATCGCAGGGGGAGTGGACCTCGCTTCAACGCGTTCGACCCTGACGCCGTATCTGCCCGCGCAATGTCGCGCGGACCGGGTCAGCCTGCAGTGGTACGCGAACCACGGGTGCCGGACCATCGCCGAGTGGTCGCTGGGCGGATCACCGGGTCAGGGTGAAGGCGCTGAGATCGCCTGCATCACGTAGCCGATGGCGACCAGCATCGTCAGGGTGCTGATGGCGATGCCGGCGACCGCGGCCCAGCGGCCCCGACGTTTGTCGTCGGCGGTGCGGGCCAGGCCGATGATGCCGAGGATGAAGCCGATCGGGCCGCACATCAGCACGCTGGCGAGAAGCGACGCGACCGAGACCGCGTCGAGCGGCACCGAGTAGAGCGACCAGGCGTTGACCGGCTTGTCGGCCGACGGCGCGGTCTTCTGCTGCGGAGGAGCCGGCTGAGGATTCGCGGGCTGCTGGGCGGCGGGCTGTGCGTTCACCGTCTGCTGCCCGGCCGGCTGGGAAGGAGGCGGCTCCGTCACGGTGCGAGGAGGCTTCGGTGCCGCGGGCCGCTGTCGGGCGGACAGGGCGGGGTTCGCCGCCCGAGCCTGCCGCGTGGCCTGACGCAGCCGGCCGGCCGAGGGGCGCACCCGTGCGGGTGGGGGCACCGGGGCCGGCGAGCTGCTGGGCGCCGGGGTGGGCCGGGGCGTCGGGGCACCCCATTCGGCGCGCCAGCGCCGGTCGCGGATCAGCGGCGGTGCACCGGTGGAGCCAGGAGAAGCAGTCGCGGGTGCCTTCCCCGCGGACCCCGTGGGAGCGGCCGCACGGCGGCGACGGGCGAGCTCTTCGTCGAGAGTGGCCCTGGCGACCGGGTCGAGCAGCACGTCGCGCGCCCGGTTGATGCGCATCATCAGCTCGCCGTCGGCGGCGCGGCCGCCACGGTCGGGGTGGAACTGCTTGGCGAGCTCGCGATGGCGAGCTCGGACAGCCGCGTCGTCCGCGTCCGAAGCGATCTCGAGCACGGCATAGGCGTCGATGAACTTACCGCTCACTCAACGCCCCCCACGCACAGTCCTTCGGTTGTCGGCCTCGCCCCCAGGCTCATCCACACCTGGTGCCATAAATCCCAGAACAGTGAAATCCTAGAGCAGTCGCGGCGAGATGCTGGTTTCGCCACGGGAAATTGATCGAGGGCCGCCCGACTGGGCGGCCCTCGAGTGGAGCGGACGACGAGGCTCGAACTCGCGACCTCAACCTTGGCAAGGTTGCGCTCTACCAACTGAGCTACGTCCGCTTGCGAGAAGAACAGTAGCGGATGTGGTCCGTTCTCCTCCAACTGGGGTCCCGCGTGTCACGCACCGTCATCGGGGACATCGGGTGACGCCGTACGCCGCTCGATCTGTTCCACCAGCTGGGCGACCTGGGCCTGGTGCGCCGCCCGCAGATCCTCGAGCCGTTCGCTCGCATGGGTGCGTTCGCGGTCCAGCTCGGCGCGGGTGGCATCGCGATCCGCCTTCGCCGCGGCCTCGCTCCCGCGGAGGTCGGCCACCTGCTCCCGCAGGGCGTCGATCTGCACGCGGGCGGCGTCGTGCTGCGTACGCAGCCCGGAGATCGTCGCCTCCGCACTCGCCGCCGCCTTCTCGGCGGCCTTCTTCTCGGCGATCAGCTGCTCCTGCAGCCGCGCCATCGCCTTCTCGGCATGGTCGGCGCGCGCGGTCTCGCTCCGTCGGCGCTGCACGGCCGAGGCATGCTCGGCCTGCAGCCTCTCGAGCTTCTCGGCCAGGGCATCACGCGCGGAGGTGGTCTCATCGACGCGCTTCTCCAGCGCAGTGATCGTCGCGGATGCGGTCTTCGCCGCGGCAGCCGCATCGGACTCGACTCTCTCCAGTGCCGACTGGGCGGCCTGACGGGACTCCTCGGCCGCGGTCGTGGCCGCCAGCGCCTCCCGCAGGATCTCGGCCGAGCGCTCGGACTCCTCCAGCGCCTCCGCGGCAGCCGCGTCTGCCTCCTCGCGCTCCGCCTCGGCCGTCCGCTGCGCGTGCTCGGCGCGCACGGCACGGGCGCTCGCGGCGGCGATCTGCTCCTGGGCCTCGCTCTGCACCGTGGCGATCTGGGCCTCGGCAGCGGTCAGGTCGCCGAGCGTACGCAGCTCCTCGAGGGCCTTCGGGAGCTGGTCGAGGAACCGGTCGGCGAGCTGGGTCAGCTGGGTGGTGATCTCCGCCGCCCGCTGCTGGGCTGCCTGCACGGGTCGAGCGGTCTCACCGGGATCCCGGGTCTCGGCGAGCCGCTGCAGGCGCTTCCGCTCGCGCCAGGCCGCGGCTCGGTTGTGGGCTGGATCGTCGCAGTACTCCGGCGGGCGGCCGCTCCCGCTCTCCGAGGCCGCCGCGGCCATCGGGCAGCCGGGGAAGCGGCAGAGCTTCTCGTCGACAGCAATCGTTTCCGTCATTACGTCAGCATAGCGTGACGAAAGACAGAACGAATACGAAATGACGCCGAAATGAGATCCCCGCGCGACACCCAACATAACCGGCATTATGATGTGTGCCGTGAGCGAGCTCGAGCACCGTCGGCAGACCCCCTCCACAGACCTCTCCGTGACGGAATCCGTCAGAGAGCTGTTCCTCGACGAGCTTCGGGACCTGCCCCGCGAAAAACGTGCCGAGGCTCTCGCCAGACGGTTCCTGCTCTCCTACGCGGGCCACACCCGCGCGGCGTACGGACGAGACCTCGCCGACTGGTTCGGCTGGTGCGCCGCCCTCGAGATCGACCCGCTCGCCGCCAATCGGGCCATGGTCGACGGTTATGCCCGCCATCTGGAGACGCGGCGGAGCCCGGCGACGATCGCCCGACGACTGTCGGCGATCGCCGGCTTCTACCGCTACGGCGTGGCGGAGGACGTTCTGAGCGCCTCACCGGCCGAGCACATCAAGCGCCCCAGGACCAGCAACGACTCCCAGACCCTGGGCATGGACAGGGGAGAGGCGCGCGCCTTCCTCGCCGCCGCCCGCGAGCACTCCAGCCGTGCCGCCGCGCTGGTGACCCTCCTGCTCCACGACGGGCTGCGCATCTCCGAGGCGCTGGGCGCCGATGTCACCGACCTCAGCCATTCCCGCGGCCACCGCATCCTGACGATCACCCGCAAGGGCGGCGCCCGGCGCGACGTGGTCCTCAACCCGGCGACCTCACAGGCCCTCGACACCTACCTCGACGCCCGCGCGGACGGCTCGGTCTTCGTCACCAGCACCGGAAACCGCTGGCACCGCTCCGAGGCGTTTCGCCTGATCCGCAGGCTCGGCGCCTCGGCCGGCATCGAGCACGGCGACAAGCTCTCCCCGCACAGCCTCCGCCACACCTTCGTCACCCTGGCCCGCGAGGCCGGCGTACCTCTCGAGGACGTCCAGGACGCCGCCGGCCACGCCGACCCCCGCACCACCCGCCGCTACGACCGCGGCCGCCACAACCTTGACCGCCACCCCGCCTACGCCCTGGGCGCCTTCCTCGCCGACTGAGCTGATCTCGACTCGCTCGACTCCTCCCCAACCGCACCTTCACAGGGGTAGCCTTCGAACGCCCGTCAACGCTGACGAAGGAGATCCGGTATGAGCCAGGAACTGACCAGCGACTACGTGGTGGTGGGGGCCGGCTCCTCGGGAGCGGTGCTCGCGGCGAGGCTCAGCGAGGACCCGAGCGTCCAGGTGACGCTGCTCGAGGCCGGACCGCGCGACAAGAGCATGAACATCCACATCCCGGCGGCGTTCTCGAAGCTCTTCCGGACCGAGCACGACTGGGACTACTCCACCGAGCCCCAGCCCGAGCTCGGCGGCCGGCGAATCTATTGGCCGCGCGGCCGGATGCTCGGCGGCTCGTCCTCGATGAACGCGATGATGTGGGTCAAGGGCCTCCAGGCCGACTACGAGGAGTGGGGCACGGCCGCCGGACCCGAGTGGGGCTGGGAGGCCGTCAAGAAGACGTACGCGAAGCTCGAGGACGTCGAGGACGCCACCGCGCTCGACGGCATCGGCGGTCCGATCCGTGTCGAGCGGCAACGGAGCCCCCGTCCCTACACCGAGTCCTTCCTCCAGGCCGCCGAGCAGGCCGGCTACCGACGGGGACGGGCCAACGGCCCCAACCCCGAGGCGTACGTCGAGACCATGGTCACCCAGCGCCGTGGCTCCCGGTGGAGCACGGCGGCGGCCTACCTCAAGCCCGCCGCGAGGCGCGCCAACCTGAACGTGGTGACCGGCGCCCTGGTGTCTCGGGTGACCTTCGACGGCGCACGCGCGACCGGGGTCGAGGCCGTCGTCGAAGGAGAACGGACGACGATCACCGCCCGGCGCGAGGTGATCCTCTCCGGCGGCGCGATCAACACCCCGCAGCTGCTGATGCTCTCCGGGATCGGACCTGCGTCGCAGCTGACGGGTCTCGGCATCGATGTCGTCCGCGACGCGAAGGAGGTGGGGGAGAACCTCACCGACCATCTCGTCGCCGGCATCGGCTGGGAGGTGGAGCAGGGCTCCCTGGCGACGGCGGAGTCGGCGCGTCAGCTGCTCAACTACCTGCTGCGCAGGCGCGGGATGCTCACCTCCAACGTGGGCGAGGCGTACGGATTCATCCGCTCGCGCCCTGACCTGGAGGCGCCTGACATCGAGATGATCTTCGCCCCGGTCGGCTTCTTCGACGAGGGTCTGGTGCCGTTCGTGGGGGAGGCCGTAGTCGCCGGCCCGATCCTCGTCGACCCGGCCAGCCGCGGCCAGGTCACGCTCGCCTCCAAGGACCCGGCTGCCAAGGCGGTCATCGACCCGCGCTACCTGTCCGATCCCGACGGCAAGGACCGCGCCGCCATGGTCGAGGGTGTCCGGGTGGCGCTGGAGATCGCCTCCCAGCCCGCGCTCAAGCCGTTCCTCGGCAGGTTCCTGCGCCCCGATGTCCCGGCGACCTCCTCCGCGGAGGAGGTCGCCGACGCGCTCCTGGCTCGTCACGCGCACACGCTCTACCACCCGACCGGCACCTGTCGGATGGGCACCGACGAGGCCAGCGTGGTCGACCCCCGGCTGCGCGTACGCGGCGTCGAAGGCCTCCGGGTCGCCGACGCCTCCGTCATGCCCCGGATCGTGCGCGGCCACACCAACGCGCCGTCGATCCTGATCGGCGAGCGGGCCGCGGAGCTGATCACGAACCCCTGAGACCCTCAGCAGACCCTTTGAACCCACGCGTGACTCAAGTCACACTGGACCCATGACGGATTCCTACGCTGCCGGAGAGACCACCACCCCGCTGCTGGAGGAGACGATCGGGGCCAGCTTCGACCGCACTGTCGCGCGGTTCGGCGACCGGGAGGCTCTTGTCGATCTGGGCTCGGGTCGAAGGAGCTGGACGTACGCCGAGCTGAGCCGCGACGTCGACGCGCTGGCCGTCGGGCTACGCAAGGCCGGGATCGCGAAGGGCGACCGGGTCGGCATCTGGGCGCCCAACTGCGCGGAGTGGACGCTGACCCAGGCGGCGACCGCGAAGATCGGCGCGATCCTGGTGAACATCAACCCGGCCTACCGCACCCACGAGCTGGCGTACGCCTTGACCCAGTCGGGCATCAGGCTGCTCGTCTCCGCACCCGCGTTCAAGACCTCCGACTACCGCTCGATGGTCGCCGAGGTGCGCGGCGACTGCCCCGACCTCGAGCAGACCGTCTTCATCGGCGACCCCGAGTGGACCGGCCTCCTCGAGTCCGGGAGCGGGGAGCGGCTGGCCGACCACGTGACCTACGAGCTGAGCCCCGGGGACCCGATCAACATCCAGTACACCTCGGGCACCACCGGCTATCCCAAGGGCGCGACGCTGAGCCACCGCAACATCCTCAACAACGGCTACTTCACCACCGAGACGATCGGCTTCACCGAGCACGACCGGCTGGCGATCCCGGTGCCGTTCTACCACTGCTTCGGGATGGTGATGGGCAACCTGGGCTGCATCACCCACGGCGCCACGATGGTGATCCCGGGTCCGGCCTTCGACCCGGCGGCCACCTTGGCGGCGGTCCAGGACGAGCGCTGCACCGCCGTCTACGGCGTACCCACCATGTTCATCGCGATGCAGTCTCACCCCGACTTCGCCACCTTCGACCTCAGCACGCTGCGCACCGGGATCATGGCGGGCAGCCCGTGCCCGGTCGAGGTGATGAAGCGGTGCGTCAACGAGATGCACATGAGCGAGGTCTCGATCGCCTACGGGATGACCGAGACCTCGCCGGTCTCGACCCAGACCCGGAGGGACGACGACCTCGAGCACCGCACCGCCACCGTCGGCCGGGTGCACCCGCACGTCGAGGTGCGCGTCGTCGACCCGACCACCGGCACGGTGCTGCCCAGGGGCGAGGCCGGCGAGTTCCAGACCCGCGGCTACTCGGTCATGCTCGGCTACTGGGCGGACGAGGAGAAGACCCGCGCGGCGATCGACGAGGAGGGCTGGATGCACACCGGCGACCTCGCCGTGATGAACCCCGACGGCTACTGCAGCATCGTGGGCCGGATCAAGGACATGGTCATCCGCGGCGGCGAGAACATCTATCCCCGCGAGATCGAGGAGTTCCTCTACGCCCACCCCGACATCGAGGACGTCCAGGTCATCGGCGTCCCCGACGAGACCTACGGCGAAGAGCTCTGCGCGTGGGTCCGGCTGCGCCCCGGCGCGGAGCGAATGACAGCCGAGACCCTGAAGGCGTACGCGACCGGCAAGCTCGCCCACTACAAGATCCCGCGCTACGTCCTGGTCGTCGAGGAGTTCCCGATGACCGTGACCGGCAAGGTCCGCAAGGTCGAGATGCGGCAGAAGACCGTCTCCGAGCTCGGGCTCTAGGAGCTCAGGAGGTCAGGTGAGCGAGGCCGCCGCGACGGCGGTGTCCTTGCCGTCGAGGGTGATCTCGACCCGCTCGACGTCGGTGATCGGCACTGCGGAGGAGGCGTCCAGCCCGAGCGTCTCCCCACCCGACCAGGTCCACGACCCGGCGACCGTGCGCGACCCGTCGCGGCCGACCAGCACCAGGTCGTACGTCACCGGCTCACCCTGATAGTCCGACGGCGCCGGCGGGCTCTTCCCGGGCTGGGGCGGGTAGTGGCAGCTCCAGTTGAGCTTGGTGCCCCAGGACGTCGGGGTGACGACGAGCTGGGCCCACATGTCGACGCTGCCCACGGGCCGCAGGTCGACCGTGCGTACGTTCGCACCCGCAGAGGTCGAGGGGGCCGCGGCAGGCTGCTGGGTGCCGTCACGACCGAGCAGTAGGCCACCGATCGCCGTACCGCCCGCGAGAAGGACGACCGCGGCCGCGACCGCGAAGGCCCGGCGCCACCGCCGCGACCTGCGTACGGCCCCGGCCAGCTCTGCCAGCGGCGGCGTCGCCGCCTCCGCGGCAGTCTCCTCGAGCAGCTCCTCGGCCTCCTCGCGCGAGAGCGCGCCGAGCAGACCGGGCATGCCGGCGAGCTCGGCGACGGCGCCGCGGCACACGCTGCAGCCGGTCAAATGCCGCTCGTAGGCCCTGCGGTCGCTCGGGCTCAGCGCGCCGAGCACGTAGGACGCGTCCCAGTCGGCGTACGTCTCGTGCGTGGAGGCGTCCGGTTCGTCGTTCATGAGGTGACCCCCTTCTCTTGCAGGGCGAGACGCAGGGCTCGCAGACCGTAGTGCAGCCGGGACTTGACCGTGCCGGGCGGGATGTCGAGCTCATGGGCGAGCTCGGCGACCGACCGGCCGCCGTAGTAAGCCCCGACCACCACCGCCCGGTGCTCGCGGGAGAGGGCGAGCAGCGCATCGGCGACGACCCAGGAGTCGAGCACCGCCTGGGTCTGGTCGGCCCGGCTCTGCTCGGGTGGCGACTCGGCGGTGTACTCCCGCTTCCGGCGCGCGCTGCGCAGGTCGTCGATGACGAGGTTGCGGGCGGTGGTGAAGAGCCAGGCGCGTACGCCCTCGTCGGGCCGCTGCAGCACCTCCGGGTTGCGCCAGGCGCGCAACAGCGTCTCCTGGACCACGTCGCGCGCCTCCTCGGCGTCACCGGTGCGGCGTACGACGTAGCGGTAGAGCGCGTCCGAGTGGGCGTCGTGCACCGCTACGAGCAGCTCGTCCTCCGCACCCATGTCACCTCCTCGCACGCACCCAGGATCCCAGATCAGCTCTTGGTGAGCTCGAGCGAGAACTCGACCGTGCCGGTGTCCTCCACCTTCACGAACCCGAGATTGGGCGCTTCGATGCCGAAGTCGGCGAAGGTGACCGGCACGCTCCCGACGACCTGGAGGGCGCTGGCGCCGTCGCCGCCGACCTCGGCGTCCACGGTCACCGACTTCGTCTCGCCGTGCACGGTGAGGTCGCCGACCAGCTCGACCTCGGTCGCGCCCTCCGCGAGGGCGGCGGGCTCGGTCAGCTCGAAGGTGGCGGTCGGGAACTTCTCGGCCTCGACCGCGTTGTCGCGGAAGTAGCCGTCGCGGTTGTCGGAGTCGGTGGCGATGGTGGCGACCTTCACCTCGATGCTCGCCTCGGTGACCTCGCTCCCGGCGATGGTGACCTGCCCGGTCACGTCCTCGGTGCGGCCGGTGACGGTGACGTCCTCGCCCTGCAGCACCTCGTCGAGGCGGTAACCGGCGTAGGAGCCGTCCGAGACGGTCCAGGTCCCGGCGCTGTCGGCCGTGTCCGCGGGCGCCGCCGAGGCGCTGAGGCTCGGCTCGTCAGCGGCCGCGTCCTCGGCCCGGTCCGCGTACCAACCGGGGCCGAAGATCACCGCGACGCCTCCTACGACGACCACTGCCGCACCGATCCCGATTGCTGCCTTCGTACGTGTCCGCACGCCGTTTCCTCTCGCCTGGAGGCCGACCCGATGCCGGCCTTCACCCCTACTACGGAGCGCTGCGCCGAACGGTTCAAACGACTTCCGGTGACGGGTGACACAATCGACAGCGCCCTCTCTCGACCCCAAGGAGACCCCATGCCCCAGACCCCGCTCGAGCTCTTCGGCACCGAGGCACTCATCGGCGACGAGGACCGCGCGATCCGCGACACGGTCAGATCCTTCGCGGAGAAGGAGATCAAGCCGCACCTCGCCGACTGGTTCGAGGCCGGCTCGGTCCCGGTCAAGGAGCTGGCTCCCGAGCTCGGCAAGCTCGGCGTCCTCGGGATGCACCTGGAGGGCTACGGCTGCGCGGGCACCAGCGCGACGGCGTACGGCCTGGCCTGTCTCGAGCTCGAGGCGGCCGACTCCGGGATCCGCTCGCTGGTCTCGGTGCAGGGGTCGCTGGCGATGTTCGCGATCTGGAAGTGGGGCAGCGAGGAGCAGAAGCAGGAGTGGCTGCCGCGGATGGCGGCCGGCGAGGCGATCGGGTGCTTCGGGCTCACCGAGCCCGACTTCGGCTCCAACCCGGCCGGGATGCGGACGCGGGCGCGCCGCGACGGCGACGACTGGGTGCTCACCGGCACCAAGATGTGGATCACCAACGCCCCGGTCGCCGACGTCGCCGTCGTCTGGGCCCAGACCGACGAGGGCGAGGACGGCAAGGGCATCCGTGGCTTCGTGGTCCCCACCGACACCCCCGGCTTCTCCGCGCCAGTGATCAAGCAGAAGCTCTCGCTGCGTGCCTCGGTCACCGGCGAGATCGTCCTGGACTCGGTGCGGCTGCCGGCCTCCGCCGCGTTCCCCGAGGTCAGAGGTCTGAAGGGTCCGCTTTCCTGCCTCAACGAGGCCCGCTTCGGCATCGTCTTCGGCGCCGTCGGCGCGGCCCGCGACTGCCTCGAGTCCGCCATCGCGTACGCCGCCTCCCGCGAGATCTACGACAAGCCGCTCGCCGGCTACCAGATCACTCAGACCAAGCTCGCCGACATGACCTTGGAGCTCGGCAAGGCGATGCTGCTCGCGCTGCACCTGGGCCGGCTGAAGGACGAGGGCGCCCTGCGCTCGGAGCAGATCTCGCTGGGCAAGCTCAACAACGTCCGCGAGGCCATCGCGATCGCTCGTGAGTGCCGCACCATCCTGGCTGCCGCCGGCGTCACGCTCGAATACCCGATCCTGCGTCACGCCAACAACCTCGAGTCCGTGCTGACGTACGAGGGCACCAGCGAGGTCCACCAGCTCATCATCGGCCAGGCGCTCACGGGGGAGTCCGCCTTCCGCTGACGGTCCATCAGGCGACCGGGTGCTGCTCGGCGGGCGCCCGCGTTGCGGTCGCGTCGGGGCTGCGGGTCTCCCGGAGGAGCAGCAGGCCGCTGACCGCGATCAGGACCGCGGTGAGTCCGTGGATGCCGAGCGCAGCGGCGATGGTGCCGTGGTGGGTCAGCACGTTGATCATGTCGCCGAACGGGGCGACGGCCTCCATCAGCAGGACCAGGCCCAGGGCACGGCGATGACCGGTCACCAGCAGGATCGCGGTGATCAGGCCCATCGAGAGCTCGCGGATGCCCTTCATGACGAGGAATCCGCCGCCGTCGCCCTCGGGCCAGGTCGGCAGGCCGACGCCGGGAGCCGATACCTCGGGAATCACGATGAACGAGAAGGCGAGGTAGAAGGCGAACAGGGTGATGACGGTGGCGAGGACCGTGTTGACGTTCTTCAGCGACATGGTGCTTCTCCTTGTGGGGTTCGTCTGAGGGCTCAGATGAGGGCGGTGACCAGCAGGGCGAAGGCGGCGACGATGACGGCGACACGGAGGTAGTGCCAGCGTTCCCAGCGACCCAGCTGCGCCTTCCAGTCGTCGGGCCGGTTCTCGGGGGTCCAGGCCTTGTTCCGGTTGTTGATCGGGACGAGCAGCAGCACCGACATGACCACGCTGAGGGCCAGCAGCGCGCCCGCTGTGACGACCAGGGCGGTGCCGTGGTGTTGCCACCCGGCGATGGCCCAGATGCCGACGAGCACGAGCGACCCGATGTACCAGACCGGCATCACGGCGCCGAGCATCCGGCCGCCGTGTGCGTGGCCGAGCTGGCCGGCGTCCTCGGGGAGCGCGTTGAGGATCCGGCTCATGATGAAGGCGACCGAGAACTCGACCCCCACCATCAGGCCGACGACCACGGTGGTGAGGACCTCGAGTGTGCTGAACATGATGCTCCTTCAGATATCTAGCATTGCTAGGACAAGGTGCGACGCTAGCAGTGCTATTGCTCGAATGTCTAGCAGTGCTAGCATTCGGGTCATGTCGGTACAGGAGCGCAAGCAGCGAGAACGAGCGGACCGAGAGCGCCTGATCGTGGCGACCGCCCGCGAGCTCGCCGAGCAGCAGGGCTGGGACGCGGTGACCACGCGCCGGCTCGCCGAGCGGATCGAATACAGCCAGCCCGTCCTCTACAGCCACTTCCGCGGCAAGCGCGAGATCATCGGCGCCGTCGCCCTCGAGGGCGCCTCCGAGATGGCCGTGGCGATGCGGGCGGCGACGGCCGCCGCGAGCACCCCGCGCGAGCGCGTCGCCGCCCTGGCTCGCGCCTATCTCGACTTCGCCGACCGCAACCCGGCGGTCTACGACGCCCTGTTCCAGCTCGACGGCGGCCTGGCGTACGCGCAGGAGGACACCCCGGAGCCGCTGAAGGATGCCTTCGCGGCACTGATGGAGACCCTGGGCGCCGTCGCCGGCGACGGGGTCGACCCGGAGCTGTTCACCGAGGTGTTCTGGGCGTCCCTGCACGGTATCGCGACCCTGACCCGGTCGAGGCGGCTGCTGCCGGAGGATGCCGAGCGCAGGGTCGAGCTGTTGGTAGACCGCCTCGCCGTGGTCTGACGCGCCGCGTCAGTCGCGCGGCACCAGGAAGGAGGCCCGCCAGAGCTTGCGGTCCTTCTCCGAGACCATCCCGTGCTCGGTGAGGTACGGCATCATCTTCTCGCCCATCCACGCCAGGGTCGCGCGGTAGTGCTCGTTGCCGAGCGCTTCGCGACGGGCCGCCATCGGGTCGAGGCCGACGGCCGCGTAGCAGTCCGGGTGGACCAGCGAGCGCGCCATCACATAGGCCGAGCGGGCGGTGAGGTTCTGGTGCAGCCGGAGCTGCGTACGCCCCATCTTCTGCGACATCGCCGCAGCGAGCTCCTCGCGGGCGAAGGTGAAGTGGCGGGCCTCCTCGGTGACGTGGATGCGGGAGGCCATCCGGGTCAGCGGCTGGCAGCGCTCGTCCTTCATCAGCTCGCGCTGCCACCGGTCGAGCGGCTCCTCGCCGACCAGCGTCGCGGAGAAGACGCTGGCTCCGTGCAGCAGCGGGGCGAACTTCCCGATGCGCAGGACGGCGGGCCGGGGGCCGTACGCCGGTGCTCCCATCGCCGCGATCGCCCGGCCGAACATCACCGAGTGCCGGGTCTCGTCGCCGATCTCAGTCAGTGCGTACTGCGTCCGGGCCGTGCGTGGGTCCGCCCCGTAGACCTCCCGGAGCAGCAGCTGCATCAGCAGCACCTCGAACCACAGGCCGACGCTCATGATGCTGGCCACCTCGTGCCGGGAGAGCTCGATCTGCTGCTCCTGGGTGAGCCGGTCCCAGGTCGGCGTGCCATAGAGGGAGACGCGCTCGGGCTGCATCCACCACAGTCCCTCGACCGGCGCGGCGTCCCAGTCCAGGTCGACCTCCGGGTCGTAGGACTGACGCGCGGTGGAGCGCAGGAGCCGGTCGGAGGTCGGGTCGGCGACGGTCATGGTTCTCCCAACTAGGTGTTACCAAGAGTTACAGGTAGTTGCTAGAGTGCAGGACATGACACGGAAGGTCAAGGACGACGGCCGCTCCTCGCGCTGGGACGCCCACCGCGAGACCAGACGGGCGGAGCTGGTGGCGGCAGCCGTTCGCGCCGTCGACTCGGCCGGGGCGGAGGTCTCGATCGCCGACATCGCCGTGGAGGCCGGGGTCAGCAAGCCGGTGCTCTACCGCTATTTCGCGGACAAGGCCGAACTGCACGCCGCGGTGGGGATGTGGGCGGCGCGGCAGATCCTCGATGCGGTCGTCGACGCGGTGCTCGCACCCGCGTCGACCCGCCAGCGGGTCGAGGCCGGGGTCGCGGCGTACGTCGAGACCATCGCCGAGCACCCGAACGTCTATCTGCTCCTGGTGCGCCAGCACACCGGCGGCACCGACCCGCTCGCGGACGGCAAGCAGCTCATCGCGGCCACCTTCGCGCGCCTGCTCGGCGACACCTTCGGCCGCCTCGGTGTCGACGCCGCCGGCGCCGAGCCGTGGGCACACAGCCTCGTCGGGATCGGTGAGTCCGCCGGCCAGTGGTGGCTCGACCGGCGCACCATGTCGCGCGCCGCCTTCACCCGCTATCTCAGCGAGTTCGTCTGGCACGCGCTGGAGGGCACCACCGCCGAGTACGGCGTCGACCTGAGCGCCCTGGATCGCCCCGAGATCGTCACCCCACTGCGAAAGAGCCCCCGATGAGCGAGCACGAGCCCCAGCACCTCTACGACGGCCCCGCCCGTCTCGAGTCCGAGCACGGCACCTGGGAGGTCGACGTCGCGCTGCGCGGCGTCTTCCAGCCGATCGACGGCCACTTCCACTGGTACGGCCGCGTCGGCACAGCCCTCGAAGGCGTACGGAACGGCCAGAGCGTCACCGTCCACACCGACCACGGCGAGGCCGAGGGGCGGCTCTCCGACATCGACCCCTGGGGACGCTTTCGGGTCGCCGGGACGGGAAAGCCGCCGTTCTGACGCTGACGAACCTCAGCGCACGAGCATGAGCGTCGCGGCGCCGATCCCGACGACGACGATCAAGGAGCGCAGCACCGTGGTCGGCAGCCGGCGGCCGATGTGCGATCCGACGTACCCGCCCACGACGGATCCGGCGGCGAGCAGGCCGACGGCGCGCCAGTCGAGGTCTGCGATGGCCACGAAGATCACCGTCGCGACCACGTTCGAGGCCATCACCGCGAACGTCTTGAGCGCGTTGACCGTACGGAACTCCAGATCGGTCCCGAGTCCGAGCACGGCCATCATCATCACCCCGGAACCGGCACCGAAGTAGCCGCCGTAGACGCCCGTCAGCGTCGCGAACACCGAGGTGAAACCGGAGATCCGCTCCCGCGGCTCGTGATCGGCGGCGTGCTCGCGCAGGAAGCGGCTCAGCCGCGGCTGCACCCCCACGAGTACGCAGGTCCCCAGGATCAGCCACGGCACGACCGCCTCGAAGACCGAGCCCGGCAACCACAGCAGCAGCAACGACCCGACGATGCTGCCGCCGCCCGCAGTGATCAGCACGGCGGCGGTCACGCCCGGATGCTCGGCCAGCTCGCGCCGGTAGCCGAAGGAGCCGCTGAGCCCGGCCGGTGTCATCCCGACCGTGTTGGACGTGTTGGCCACGACCGGCGGGAGACCGACCGCGACCAGGACGGGGAAGCTGAGCAGCGAGGCGACGCCGACGGTGGAGGTGAGGATGCCCGCACCCAGACCCGCGGCGAGCACGAAGAGCTGGTCGAGTGCCGTCATTCGTCGCGAAGAAGAGCGACGTCGCTGACCAGCATGACGTGGCCGTGCATGGCCGCGGCGGCACGTTCGGCGTCACTGGCGGCGATCGCGTCGGCGATCTTCTGATGGCCGGCGAGCGAGGTCTTGGGGCGGTCGGGCTGGGAGAGCGACTCGATGCGGGTCTCGCGGATCAGCTCGCTGATCTCGGACATCATCTGTTCGAGCAGGGGAGAGTGGGCCGCCTGGGTCACCGCCCGGTGGAACAGCTCGTCGCCGTGGACGCCGCGCCCGCCGCCCGCGATGTCATCGTCCATCGCCTTCAGTGCCGCCTCGATGTGGTCCAGGTCCTCCTGCGTACGCCGCTGTGCCGCCAGTGCGGCGAGCTTCGTCTCCAGAGCGTCGCGCGCCTCGATGACGTCGGGGATCCGCTCCGCGTGGGCCCGGATCGCATCGGTGATGCGCTCGACCCGCGGCTTGTCGGTCAGCACCGTGCCGTCGCCGTGGCGAACCGCGACGACGCCGATCACCTCGAGCGCGACCAGGGCCTGGCTGAGGGTCGCTCGGCTCACGCCGAGGCTGGTCGCGAGCTGTCTCTCCGGCGGGAGGCGGTCTCCGGACTTCAGGTCGTTCTCCGAGATCCAGGCCGTGATCTGCTCCGCGACCTGCTCGTACAGGCGGGTTCGCTGCAGTGGACGCGGAAAGCGCGCGGACTCACTCATGGCTACAGGGTATTGACGTTCGACCCATTGTCCTATTGGCTAGGCCACTGAGCCGTGGTGATGTGAGTCACATCCGGTGTCAGGCGGGGGCCAGACAGAAGGGAAGTCCGATGGGACCGGAATGGGTGGCGATCATCGCGCTGGTCGCCTTGTTCGTGGCGGGCACGTTGCTGCCGATCAACATGGGAGCGCTGGCGTACGTAGCCGCGTGGCTCGTCGGGATGTTCGCGCTGAACCTCGACGAGAAGGAGATCCTGGCCGGAGTCAGCGCCGACCTGATCCTGACGCTGATAGGGGTGACCTATCTGTTCGCGATCGCGAGGAACAACGGCACGGTCGATCTGATCGTCAGCAGTGCCGTACGCGCGGTGGGCGGCAGGGTCGCCCTGATCCCGTGGGTGATGTTCGGCGTGACCGCGCTGCTGACCGCCATGGGAGCCGCCAGCCCGGCGGCCTGCGCGATCATCGGACCGGTGGCGCTCGGGTTCGCGGGCCGCTACAAGATCAACCCGCTGATGATGGGCATGTTCGTCGTGCACGGTGCCCAGGGCGGTGGCTTCTCGCCGATCAGCATCTACGGCACGATCACCAACTCGGTCATGGTCGACAACGGCCTGCCCGCCAGCGAGATGACGATCTTCCTGGCCAGCCTGGTGGTCAACCTGATCATGGCGACCATCCTGTTCTTCGCCCTCGGCGGACGAGCGTTGATGAGCATGCGGCTCGATCCCGACGAGGCGGCGAGGGCCGCCGCCGGCGTACCGAGCGACCTGAACGAGGGCGGCGTCACCGTCCCGGCCCGCGGCTACGGCACCGTCGCCCCGACGGGGACCAAGCCAGGCATCCGCACCGAGCAGGTCCTGACCCTGGCGGCCTTCGTGATCGTCGCCGCCGTCGCCCTGTTCTTCGACAAGAACATCGGCTTCGCCTCGATCACCGCGGCGACCGTCCTCGCGGCGCTCTCGCCGAGCCAGCACAAGGACGCCATCCGTCAGATCGCCTGGCCGACGGTGCTGCTGGTCGCCGGCGTCTCGACGTACGCCACGATCTTGAACACAGCGGGATCGCCGGAGTTCGTGGGTAGCTGGGCGGCCGGCCTGGGCGTCGCGGCGATCGGAGCCCTCGTCCTCTGCTACGTCGGCGCGGTCGTCTCCGCGTTCGCCTCCTCGACGGCGCTGCTTCCCATCATCATCCCGATCTCGGTCCCGCTGATCGCCGAGGGCGGGATCTCCGCCGCCATGTTCGTCGCCGCGCTGGCGATCTCCTCGACCATCGTCGACGTGAGCCCGTTCTCCACCAACGGCGCGCTGATGCTGGCCAACCGGCCCGACACCATCACCGAGGAGCGCTACTACAAGCAGATCCTCGGCTACAGCGTCATCGTGGTGCTCGTCGGTCCCCTCCTGGTCTGGGCCACCATGGTCCTCCCGGGCTGGTGACGGGCATGCGTGGACCGCTCGACGACGTCGTCGTCCTCGACCTCTCCCGCGCCCTGGCCGGGCCGCACGCCGCGATGATGATGGGCGACCTCGGCGCCCGCGTGATCAAGGTCGAGGCGCCCGGGCACGGCGACGACACCCGGGGCTGGGGCCCGCCGTTCGTGGGGGAGGCGGGGCAGCAGGAGGCGACGTACTTCCTCTCCGCCAACCGCAACAAGGAGTCGATCACCCTCGACCTCAAGGACACCGACGACAAGGACGTGCTGCTGCGCCTGGTCGACCGGGCCGACGTGCTCATCGAGAACTTCCGCACCGGCGTCCTGGACCGGCTCGGGCTCGGCATCGACGACCTCCAGGCCCGCAACCCGCGCCTCGTGGTGCTCTCGATCACCGGGTTCGGCCACGACGGCCCCGAGGGCGGCCGGTCCGGCTACGACCAGATCGCGCAGGGCGAGGCCGGGCTGATGTCGCTCACCGGATCGGGTCCTGGGGACCCCCAGCGGGTCGGTACGCCCATCGCCGACCTGCTGGCCGGGATGTACGGCGCCTACGGGGTGCTCGCCGCTCTTCACGAGCGCGACCGCACCGGCCGCGGCACCGTCGTCCGCACCTCGTTGCTCTCCGCCGTCGTCGGCGTCCATGGCTTCCAGGGCACCCGTTGGACCGTGGCCGGCGAGGTCGGGCGAGCCCAGGGCAACCATCACCCGAGCATCTCGCCGTACGGCCTGTTCCGCTGCGCCGACGGGACCGTGCAGATCGCGGTCGGCAGCGAGGGGTTGTGGCGGAGGTTCTGCGCCGCCTTCGACATCTCGCCGGACCTCGAGGGGATGGCGACCAACCCCGAGCGGGCGGCCAATCGGGAGAAGGTCGTCGAGCTCGTCGAGGCGCTCTTCGCGCCCTGGCCGGCCGAGGAGCTGCTCGCCAAGCTCGCCGATGCCGGTGTCCCGGCCGGCAAGGTGCGCTCCCTGGACGAGGTCTACGCCTGGGAGCAGACCGCCAGCCAGGGTCTGCTGATCGACGTCGACCACTCCACCCTCGGCCACCTGACCCTCCCCGGACCGCCGCTGCGGTTCTTCAACGACGGGGCGGAGGTGACCCCCACCGACCACGCCGCGCCACCCACCCTCGACCAGCACGGACCCCGGCTGCGTACGTGGGTGGCGGAACAGTCCTTGAACCCGGAGCAGAACGGCGACTGACTGGGATACTGCGGCTCATGGACGACTCTGTGAGCGAGGACGCTCCGCTCCGGCTGGGGAGTGCCCGCGGCCGCTGGGTGCTGGCGACGACGGTGCTGGGCTCCGGCCTGGCGATGCTGGACTCGACCGTCGTCAACGTCGCCCTCGGCCGGATCGGGGAGGACCTCGGTGCGGGCTTCTCCGGTCTGCAGTGGACGGTCAACGCCTACACGCTGAGCCTCGCGTCCCTGATCCTGCTCGGCGGATCCCTCGGCGACCGCTTCGGCCGGCGTCGGGTGTTCCTCATCGGCGTGGTGTGGTTCGCCGTCGCGTCGCTGTTGTGCGGGCTGGCGCCCGACATCAACCTGCTGATCGCGGCGCGCGGGCTGCAAGGGGTGGGCGGTGCGCTGCTGACGCCGGGGAGCCTGGCGATCATCGCCGCGTCGTTCCATGCCGAGGACCGGTCCGCGGCCGTCGGCGCCTGGTCGGGTCTCAGCGGCATCGCGGCCGCGATCGGGCCGCTCGTCGGCGGCTGGCTGGTCGAGCTGGACTGGCGGCTGGTCTTCCTCATCAACGTTCCCGTGGCGGTGCTCATCGTCGTGGTCACCATGCGCCATGTCCCGGAGAGTCGCGACCCCGACGCCGGCGGCCCCATCGACGTGACCGGCACGCTGCTCGCCGCGGCCGGCCTCGGCGCTCTCACCTTCGGGCTGACCGGGGCGGGGGAGGCGGGCTTCGCCGGCTACGCGGCGGCGACCGCAGCCGCGGGCGTCGCCTGCCTGGCTGCCTTCGTGGTCTTCGAGGCGCGCTCGGCCCACCCGCTGGTCCCGCTCGAGCTGTTTCGCAACCCCCAGTTCAGTGCGGCCAACGCCGTCACACTGCTCGTGTACGCAGCACTCGGCGTGATCTTCGTGCTGCTCGTCCTCCAGCTCCAGATCGTCAGCGGCTGGTCGCCCCTCGAGGCGGGATCGGCGCTGCTCCCGGTGACCGTGGTGATGCTGCTCTTCTCGTCCCGTGCGGGCGCGCTGGCCCAGCGCATCGGTCCGCGCCTGCCGATGACGCTCGGGCCGGTGCTCGCGGCCGGCGGCGTGCTCTGGATGGGGCGGATCGGCCCGCAGGCGGCGTACGTCCCCGACGTTCTCCTGCCCGTCCTACTCTTCGCCTCCGGGCTCACGCTGCTGGTCTCGCCGCTGACCGCGACCGTGCTCGACGCCGCCGACGATCGGCATGCCGGCATCGCCTCCGGGATCAACAACGCGGTGGCTCGGACCGCCGGGCTGCTCGCCGTGGCCGTCGTCCCGGCGGCGGTCGGGATCGCCGGCGACGACTACACGAACCCGCAGACCTTCGACGACGGCTACGGCACGGCGATGATCCTCAACGCCGCCCTCCTGCTCCTCGGCGCGGCGCTCTCGGCGGTGTTCATCCGGCGCCCGCTCGCGGCCGGGCCCGAGCCCGACGACCACCGGGTCCACATCGAGACGTGTGCGCACTGCGGTGTGACCGGCACGCAGCTCCACCCCGCCGACCACGACCACTGAGGCCCTCGCCGACCGTCGTCCGGCCCGCGTGGCATGACCTGAGCGGTGTCCGGTTACCGAGCCTCTCGTGGATTCTCCGTGGTGGCGTGAGGCCGTGACGTACCAGATCTATCCGCGCTCGTTCGCCGATGCGGACGGGGACGGCACCGGCGATCTCGCCGGAATCACCTCGCGCCTGGATCATCTGGCCGGCCTCGGGGTGGATGCGATCTGGCTCTCGCCGTTCTATCCCTCGCCGCAGATCGACTACGGGTACGACGTCGTCGACCCGCGCGGCGTGGACCCGCTGTTCGGGACGCTCTCCGACGCCGACGACCTGCTCGCGAGGGCGCACGAGGTCGGTCTGAAGGTGATCATCGATCTGATCCCCAACCACACCTCCTCGAGCCACCCGTGGTTCATCGAGGCACTCTCTGCCGGCCCGGGCTCGCCGGAACGCGATCGCTACCTCTTCCGCGACGGCCGAGGGGCCGACGGCGAGGAGCCGCCGACCAACTGGAGGTCCGTCTTCGGCCAGCCGGCGTGGACACGGGTCGAGGACGGGCAGTGGTATCTCCACATGTTCGACGAGGAGGAGCCCGACCTCAACTGGCGCCACCCCGAGGTGGCCGAGGAGTTCCGCTCCGTGCTGAGGTGGTGGCTGGACCGTGGCGTCGACGGTTTCCGCGTCGACGTGGCGCACGGGTTGGTCAAGACCCTGCGTGACCAGTACGTCCCGGCGGGACGGTCACCCAACTCCGACCCGGCCGTGATGTACGACGACGGCATCGAGGACGACCCGATGTGGGACCATCCCGACGTCCACGACGTCTACCGGGACTGGCACGACCTCGTCGCGTCCTACCCGGGTGAGCGGATGCTGATCGCCGAGGCGTGGACCCGGGGCCGGGCGAACCTCCGTGGTTATCTGCGTCGCGACGAGTTCGAGCAGGCGTTCAACTTCCGGTGGCTGCAGGCGCACTGGTCCGCGCGCGAGTTCACCGATGCGATCGTGACCACCCTGGAGACGCTGAGCGGGTCCGACGCCTGGCCGACGTGGGTCCTCTCCAACCACGACGCGGTACGCCACCGCACCCGCTACGGCGACGGGGCGCAGGCGCTGGCCCGCGCTCGCGCGGCGACGTTGACGATGCTGGCGCTGCCCGGGTCGGCGTGCCTCTACCAGGGTGAGGAGCTCGGGCTCCCGCACGTGGACCTGCCCCCAGAACACCAGCAGGACCCGTGGGCGGAAGGTGGGAACGGCCGCGACGGCTGTCGGGTGCCGCTGCCGTGGAGCGGTGACGCACCGCCCTTCGGTTTCGGTCCCGGCGAGGGACAGCCGTGGCTGCCGCAACCGGTCCAGTGGGCAGACCTGACCGTGGCCGCGCAGACCGGCCGGCCGGACTCGACCCTCGAGCTCTACCGGTCGGCGCTCGCGGCCCGCCGCCACCACGTCCGAGGTGGCGAGAAGGAGGTCAGGTTCCTCGATGCGCCCGAGGGGGTCATCGCCTTCCGCCGCGGCCGGCTGAGCGTCGTCCTCAACTGCGGCGCGGTGCCCACGCCGCTGCCTCGTGGCTACGTCGTGATCTGCAGCGGCGAGCCGCTCGCCTCCGAGCTGCCGCCGGACACCGCGGTCTGGTTGCTAGGCGAGGGCTGAGCCGGGCTCAGCGGCGGAGGACCCGCGTCTCCCACGGAGCCATCACCGGGCCGTCGCCGCTCCCGATCACGAGCTCGCCGCGGCACGCCTCGGCGAGCTCGCCCAGGTCGGCCTTGGTGCTGCTGAAGTTGGCGATCACGACCAGCTCCCCGCTCGGGTGGCGGCGGCGGAAGGCGAAGATCTGCGGATGACTGTCGGTCAGCAGGGAGAAGTCGCCGTCGACCACGACCGGGTCCTCGTGCCGCAGCCGGATCAGCCGGCGGTAGTGCGAGAGCACCGAGTCCGGGTCGTCGACCTGTGCGGCGACGTTGACCTCGGGGTAGTTCGGGTTGACCGCGAGCCACGGCGTGCCGGTGGTGAAGCCGGCCGCGGGGGAGGCGTCCCACTGCATCGGCGTACGCGCGTTGTCGCGCGACATCGCCCGCAGCGACCGCATCACGTCCGCGGGCTCGAGGCCGGCGGCGACCGCCTCGTGGTAGTAGTTCACCGCCTCCACGTCGTCGAACTCGTCGATCGAGCCGAACGGGTGGTTCGTCATGCCGATCTCGTCGCCCTGATAGACGAACGGGGTGCCCCGCTGCAGGTGCAGGACGGTCGCGAGCAGCTTGGCCGACTCGGTTCGCCAGCGGCCGTCGTCGCCGTAGCGCGACACGACCCTCGGCTGGTCGTGGTTGTCCCAGTAGAGGCTGTTCCAGCCCACGTCCGCGAGCCCTGTCTGCCAGGCCGCGAGCCGGTCACGGAGGCGGCCGAGGTCGAAGGGGCGTACGTCCCACTTGAAGGTGCCGTGATCGATCTCGACATGCTCGTAGTGCAGGACCATGTCGAGCTCGCGACGCGCCGGATCGGTATACCGACGGCCCTCCTCGACCGTCGTCTCGCCGGTCTCCCCGACCAGCAGCAGGTCGCGGTCGTACCGGTCGAAGACCTCCCGGTGCATCTCGGCGAGGAACTCGTGGACGCGCGGCCCGTCGATCACCGACCGCCGCATGTTGCCGTAGCGCTGCCCGGGGAGGACCGGCGCATCCGGGAGCTCGGGGTCCTTGGAGATCAGATTCACCACATCCATGCGGAAGCCGTCGACACCGCGGTCGAGCCACCAGCGCAGCACCTCGTAGACCGCCTGCCGCACCTCGGGGTTCTCCCAGTTCAGGTCCGGCTGCTTCTTCGTGAACAGGTGCAGGTAGTAGGCGGCCCTGCCCTCGCTGTAGGTCCAGGCCGGCCCGGAGAAGAACGAGCCCCAGTTGTTGGGCTCGTCTCGCCACCAGTACCAGTCCCGCTTGGGACTCTCCGGGCTCGAGCTCGACTCGGTGAACCAGGGGTGCTCGTCGGAGGTGTGGTTCGCGACGAGATCCATCACCAGCTTCATCCCTCGCTGGTGGAGGTCGGCGATCAGCGCGTCCAGCTCTGCGAGCGTGCCGTACGTCGGGTCGACGTCGTGATAGTCGCTGACGTCGTAGCCGTTGTCGGCCATCGGCGAGGGGTAGACGGGGGAGATCCACAGTACGTCGACCCCGAGCCACTCGAGATGATCGAGCCGCTCGCGGATCCCGCGCAGGTCGCCCACCCCATCACCGTTCCCGTCGGCGAAGCTGCGCGGGTAGACCTGGTAGACGACGGCGGAACGCCACCAGCCCGGCCCGGTGCGACCAGCGGGTTCGGTGAGGTTCGAAGGCATCCTGGATTCCTCCTGTGGAGCGGACGGCGGCGGTCCCCGTGAGCGGTAACCGGGCAGGGCGCCGCGCATACGCGCCGGACTCGGACGGCCGCTAGCGTTGTGCACATGGCACTGACCCACGACTACACGGTCTCGGTGGAGTGGACGGGCAACCGTGGCACCGGGACGAGCGGCTACCGCGACTACGCCCGGGACCACGTCGTACGCATCGAGGGCCTGCCCGACATCCTCGGCTCCTCCGATCCGACCTTCCGCGGCGACGCGGGTCGGCACAACCCCGAGCAGCTGCTGCTGACCTCGCTGGCGCAGTGCCACCTGCTCTCCTACCTGCACCAGGCGGTGACGGTGGGCGTGGTCGTCCTCGACTACCACGACGCCGCGACCGCCACCATGGAGACGCAGGGGACCGGCGGCCGTTTCACCCGCGCCGTGCTGCACCCGGTCGTCACCGTCGCCGACGCGTCGATGATCGAGGCCGCGACGTCCGCCCACCACCAGGCCCACCTGGACTGCTTCATCGCGAGCAGCGTGAACTTCCCCGTCGACGTCGAGCCGACCGTGATCGTGGGCGGGCTGACCCTGTAGCCCCTAGTCGGCCCGAGGGCGATTCGGGGAGGTGGTCTGGGCCCGGACGAGCGATGCCACCACCACGATGTTGAAGACGATCATCACGCACACCAACGCCCTCGCGATCTGTCCCTCGGCATGGACATCGCCGTACCCGACCGTCGTCATGGTGCTCAAGGTGAAGTAGAGAGCGTCGGTCCGCGTCTCCAGGCCGACGATCTCGTCAGGTCGGATCTGGTTGAGCAGGAAGAAGGTCAGCGACGCCGCCATCACCAGCAGGATCAGCAACATGGCCAGCACGCGCGTGCTGTGCCCGGGCCCGCCCCTGCGGACGGAGCCGAGCTCCTTGATCATCACCGTCCCGACGAGTGAGAGTGCCCCCACCGTCACCAGCAGGCTCGCGCCGACGGCCACCGCCGAGTCTGTCGCCCACTTCAACGGAAAGGCGTAGTAGGCGATCAGCAGGCCACAGAAGATCAGGATCGGACGCAACCAGGCCTTGGACCGCGGACTCCGCTCAGCTGATCGACTGCTCGTCACCGGGCTCTCCGCTGGCCAGAGGCAGGCGCCTCGTAGGCGGCTTTCCCCATGGAAGTCTCGATTCGTCGTACGTACTGAATCCTCAGGATGCGGTCACGGGCGGTGCCGCCGCGTCACCCGTCACGGGTGACACCCGAACCAGCCGCCAGGTTCTGGTGCACCCGGCCCCCTCTTCCGGGGGTAGGGCGGGTGTCGGCCTCGCGACGATGATGACCGCCATGACTGGATCGACCTCCACCGACGCCCTGCTCGCCGCCCGGGACGCGCTGATCGCCCAGCGCCTCGACTACGCCGAGGCGCTCAACACCTTCCGCTGGCCCGACGTCGGGGAGAGCTTCAACTTCGCCCACGACTGGTTCGACCCGATGGCTCGGGGCAACGACGCCCCGGCGTTGGTCATCTCCGAGTCGGACGGGTCGCGGGCGGAGTACTCCTTCGATGAGCTGGCGCGTCGATCGGACACGGTGGCCCGCTACCTTCGGCGCCTCGGTGTCGGCTCGGGCGACAGCGTGGTCGTCATGCTCGGCAACCAGGTCGAGCTCTGGGAGACGATGCTCGCGGCGATGAAGGTGGGGGCGGTCCTGATGCCGACGACGACGGCGGTCGGCACGGCCGAGCTGGTGGACCGGCTCGAGCGTGGCCGGGCGAAGGCCGTGGTCTGCAACGTCGAGGACACCGACAAGTTCGACGGCGTCCCCGGCGACTACGTGCGGATCAGCGTGGGGGAGCGGGAGGGCTGGAACGGCTACGCCGCAGCCGCCGCGGAGCGCCAGGGGCCGCTCGAGCACCCCGGCAACGCCACCACCGACGCGCTGCTCCTCTACTTCACCAGCGGCACCACGAGCCGGCCGAAGCTGGTCGAGCACACCCACTACACCTACCCGGTCGGTCACCTCTCGACGATGTACTGGCTCGGCCTCCGCCCCGGCGACGTGCACATGAACATCTCCAGCCCCGGCTGGGCCAAGCACGCCTGGTCGAACTTCTTCGCGCCCTGGCTCGCCGGAGCGACCGTCTTCGTCCTCAACTACGCGCGCTTCGAGGCGGCCACGCTGCTGCAGCGGATCCGGGAGGAGCAGGTGACCAGCATGTGCGCTCCGCCGACCGTGTGGCGGATGCTCATCCAGGCCGACCTCTCCGGCGGCTGCGGATCGCTGCGCGAGGCGATCAGTGCCGGTGAGCCGCTCAACCCCGAGGTGATCAGCCAGGTCGACCGGGCGTGGGGCCTGACCATCCGGGACGGGTTCGGGCAGACCGAGATGACCGCGACGATCGCCAACAGCCCGGGCCAGCCGGTACGTCCGGGGTCGATGGGCCGGCCGCTGCCCGGTGTCCCGGTCGTACTGGTCGACCCGGTAGAGGGGACCGTGGTCGAGGGGCCGGGAGAGGGCGAGCTCTGTCTCGACCTCGCCCAGCGGCCCGCGACCCTGATGACCGGCTACCGCGACGACGAGAAGCGCACCACCGACGCGATGCGCGACGGCTTCTTCCACACCGGCGATGTCGCCAGCCGCGACGAGGAGGGCTACATCACCTACGTCGGCCGCACCGACGACGTCTTCAAGGCCTCCGACTACAAGGTCTCGCCCTTCGAGCTGGAGTCGGTCCTGATCGAGCATCCCGCGGTGGCCGAGGCGGCGGTCGTGCCGGCCCCGGACCCGGTGCGACTGGCCGTCCCCAAGGCGTACGTCTCCCTCACGGCCGGGCACGAGCCGACCGCCGAGACCGCCCGGGCCATCCTCGAGTTCGCGCGCGACCACCTGCCGCCCTACCTGCGCGTACGTCGCCTGGAGTTCTTCGACCTGCCGAAGACGATCTCGGGGAAGATCCGGCGCGTCGAGCTCCGGGTGCGTGAGCAGGAGGTCGTCGACCAGCGGCCGACCGGGGAGCACCGCTACGAGGACTTCTTCTCCCGTCAGTCCTGATCCACCAGGCGCCGGACGCTCTCGACGACGATCTCGCGGCATCGGGAGCGGCTCGGCCGACGCACCAGGGCCAGCTCGGGGGTGTGCAGGTGCCAGCTCATCGCCAGCGCACGAACCTCGGTAAGCAGCTCGAGCGGCGAGTACGCGGTCGTCAGCTTCCCGGCACGTTGCGCCTCCTCGATCTTGGCCAGCTTCGCATCGTTGGAGGCGACGATCGCCGGGAGCTTCCCGTCGGGGCGCTCGAGCTGATACCAGGTCGTCAGTCGAAGCGTCGTGGGGAAGCGCTCGTAGAGGTCGAAGGAGCGCCCGGCATAGCCGGGCAGGTCGGTGGCGTCGAACTCGACCTCGTCGACGAACGCGAGCACCCGGTGCGCGAACACGGCGTCGAAGAGCTCGTCCTTCGTGCCGAAGTACTTGTAGATCAGCGCCTTGTTCGCCAGCGCCGTCTCCGCGATCCGGTCGACGCGCGAGCCGGCGATGCCGTACGCCGCGAACTCGGCCTCGGCGGCGTCGAGGATGCGGGCACGGGTCGCCTCGGAGTCTCTGGCCATACGCCCACCTTAAAGCAAGTAACTAGTTAGTTGTCTTTTTCGGCGAGGAGTGCTTCACTGGCATAACCAACTCGTTAGTTACTTAGGAATGGTGCACTCATGTCTCCGACCTCCCCGAGCGCCGGTGCCCGTCACCGGGCGGTGGTCCTCATGGTGATCCTCGGCTGCCAGCTGATGATGACCCTCGACGCCTCGATCGTGACCACGGCGCTCACCCACATCAAGACGGAGCTCGGCTTCACCGACTCCTCGTTGTCGTGGATCCAGAACGCCTACGTCCTCGCCTTCGGGGGCCTCCTGCTGCTCGGCGCACGAGCCGGCGACCTGCTCGGTCGGCGCCGCGTGTTCATCGCCGGCACGGCGCTGTTCACGGCGGCCTCGCTCCTCGCCGGGCTCGCGCCGTCGGCCGAACTTCTCATCGCCGCCCGCACCCTGCAGGGGCTGGCGGCCGCGTTCGCGATCCCGTCCACGCTGGCGCTCCTGATCACCAGCTTCCCCGAGCCCGAGGAGCGCACCCGGGCGATCGCGATCTACAGCGCGGTGATCGGTGCCGGTGCGAGCGTCGGGATCATCGTCGGGGGAGTCTTCACCGAGTATCTCTCCTGGCGCTGGGGACTTTTGATCAACGTCCCGCTCGGCATCCTGGTTCTCGTCCTCGCGCCGCGTTTCCTGCCGGAGACCGAGCGTCAGTCCGGCCGCGTCGACCTCCTCGGCGCGCTCACCGTCACCCTCGGCATGTCGGCGCTGGTCTACGGTCTGGTCGAGGCCGCCGAGGTCGGCTGGGCCAGCACCCGCACCCTGCTCCCGCTGACCGCAGCCGTGGTCCTGCTCGTCGGCTTCGTGATCATCGAGCTGCGTGCCTCCCAGCCGATCGTGCCGCTCCGGCTCTTCTTCAGCGTGCAGCGCTCGGGGGCGTACGTGGGCCGGATCCTGATCGTCGGCGCGATGTTCTCGACGTTCTACTTCCTCTCGCAGTACCTCCAGAACGTACGGGGCCTCAGCCCGCTCGCCACCGGGCTCGCTTACATTCCGATGACGGGCATGTTCTTCGCCATGGTGTACGTCGTGCGCTGGGCCGCACCGAGGGTCAGCAAGCCGGTGCTGCTGCTGACCTCCCTGACCACTGCGGCGATCGGGATGGCCTGGCTGAGCCGGATCGACGCGACGACCACCGTGGCCTCGATCCTGCCGCCGCTGCTCGTGCTGGGCATCGGCCAGGGCATCGCGATCATCCTCCTCACCGACTTCGGGATGGCCGACGTCGACCAGGGCGATGCCGGCGCGGCCTCGGGCCTGGTCAACACGGCTCACCAGATCGGTGGCTCGATCGGGCTCGCGCTCCTCACCGTCGTCTACGGCAGCGCCGTGCACCACGACCCGGCACCGGGCACGGTCACCCAGGCCCATGGCTACGCGGCTGTCTTCGACGTCGCGACAGGCTTCTACGTCCTGGCCATGATCATCGCCGTCGTCATCCTTGCCGCCGGCCGGCGGCAAGCACGCCGCTCGGCCACGGTGCCGGTGCCCGTCGCTGCCGGCTGAGGGCGGGGTCCGCGGCCGGAGACGGCGACGTCACGGACGCACGGTCAGGCACTGCGTACTGACGCCGAAGGCGCCCTGCTCGTCATGGAGGACGGACGTGGTCACACCGGCGCCGGCCGGGCCGAAGGAGACGGTCGTGTCGAGGCCCAACCAGCCGGGAGCGGGAGCGCGGAACAGGTGCGCGGTCAGGTCGACGTTGGGGAAGCTGACGACCTTCGGGTCGACCCGGACGGCTACTCCGTTGGTGATGTCGAGCAGCCCGGCGACCTGTGCGAGCCGGCTCACCTCCTCGTCGGCGACGAGGGGGTGGGCCGTACGCACCCAGGACTGCGCCCGCCCCGGGCCGATGTCGTGGCGGCGCACCTCGACCGAGGCGATGAAGCCACCGCCCCACAGCGTGGTCATGTCCCAGGCGGGCACCTCGTCCGGCGTGGGCATCGGCAGGTGGTGCGTCCCCTCGAGCTCCGCGGTCGGGTAGCCGGCGGTGAGCCAGGCACGCAGGAGCACGACTGGTCGGCCGCCATGGCAGGCGCGCGCCTCGACGAGCTCGATCGTGCGCCCCGCGCGGAGCACGGTGACCTCGAGGTCGACCGGCTCCAGCGGGACGGTACCGAGGATGTCGTAGCCGATCCGGGTGATCTGGAGCCCGTCGTCACGGCGGGCGTCGCGGTCGCGTTCGACCTCGTGCGCGAGCACGCCCAGCAGGGTGGAGATGTGCTGCGTGTCCGGATCCCACGCCCCGCCGACGTGCTCGGTCGGGGTGAAGGTGTGCGGGCCGGTCCGGTGCCAGTAGACCATCCGGCGGCTCACAGGCCGAGCAGAGCGACGCTCTGCTCGCGCATGTCGATCTTGCGGACCTTGCCGGTCACCGTCATCGGGAACTCCTCGACGAGCAGCACGTAGCGGGGTGCCTTGTAGTGGGCGAGCTTGCCGCTGGCGAAGGCGCGGACGGCCTCGGCGTCCAGCGGCTCGGCGCCGGGACGCATCCTGATCCAGGCGCAGAGCTCCTCGCCGTACCGCTCGTCCGGGACGCCCACCACCTGGGCCTCGGCGATGTCGGGGTGGGTGAAGAGGAACTCCTCGATCTCGCGCGGGTAGATGTTCTCGCCGCCACGGATGACCATGTCCTTGATCCTTCCCACGACCACGCAGTAGCCGTCCTCGCGCATGACGGCCAGGTCGCCGGTGTGCATCCAGCCGTCGGCGTCGATCGCGTCGGCGGTCTTCGTCTCATCGTCCCAGTAGCCGAGCATGACCGAGTAGCCGCGGGTGCAGAACTCGCCCGCCGTCCCTCGCGGGACGACCTCACCGGTGGCCGGGTCGACGACCTTGATCTCGACGTGCGGGGCGGCCCTGCCGATCGTCTCGGTGCGGCGCTCGAGGTCGTCGTCGGTGCGGGTCTGGCAGGAGACCGGCGAGGTCTCGGTCATCCCGTACGCGATCGCGACCTCGCTCATGTGCATCTCGCTGACGCACCGCTTCATGACCTCGATCGGGCACAGTGCGCCGGCCATGATCCCGGTACGCAGCGTGGAGAGGTCGTAGGAGGCGAAGCCCGGGTCGTCCTGCATCGCGATGAACATCGTCGGCACGCCGTACAGCGCCGTGCACTTCTCGTCCTGGACCGTCCGCAGCGTCGTAGCCGGGTCGAAGCCAGGGCCCGGGATGACCATGGTCGCGCCGTGGGTGGTGCAGCCGAGGTTGGCCATCACCATGCCGAAGCAGTGGTAGAAGGGCACCGGGATGCACAGCCGGTCCTGCTCGGTGAAGTGGATCGTCTCGGTCACGAAGAAGCCGTTGTTCAAGATGTTGCGGTGCGACAGCGTCGCGCCCTTCGGGAACCCCGTGGTCCCGGAGGTGTACTGGATGTTGATCGCGTCGTCCGGGGCCAGCGCGTAGTCGACGTGGTCGGCCAGCCGCTCGCCACGGCCCGCGGCCAGCAGCGCATCCCACTGCGGCGTACCCAGGAAGACCGTCTGCTCGAGAGCGCCGCAGTCGCCCTCCACCTCGCCGACGAGCGAGACGTAGTCGCTGGTCTTGAACGCCTTGGCGCTGATCAGCAGCCGCACCCCGGACTGGTTGAGCGCGTAGGCGAGCTCGTGAGTGCGGTAGGCGGGGTTGATGTTGACCAGGATCGCGCCGATCTTGGCCGTGGCGAACTGGACCATCGTCCATTCGGCGCAGTTCGGAGCCCAGATGCCGACGCGGTCGCCCTTACCGATACCGGCCTTGCGAAGGCCGACCGCGAGGGCGTCCACGTCGGCGTCCAGCTCGGTGTAGGTCCAGCGCCGGCCGGTGGCGATCTCGACGAGCGCCTCACGGTCTCCATGACGGGCGACGGTGCGCTCGAAGTTGGCTCCGATCGTCTCCTCGAGCAGCGGTACGTCGATGTCGCCACGGGCCGACGATGCGGTGATGGATGAGGTCTCGGTCATGCCGCGAGCATGACCGAGACCGTGGTGGCAGCCACACCCCCGAAGGAGGGTGAGCGGGTGCCGGATCAGGCGAGCGCGGGCTCCGCGTCGAGCTCCACGCGGCTGGTCTCCTTGGCGATCAGCAGGCAGACGACGCTCAGCAGGGCCAGGGCGGTGAGGAAGTACGCGATGCCGTCGGTGCCCCATCGGGCCAGCAGGTCCTCGGCGATGACGAGCGGCACGGCGCCGCCGAGGATGCCCGCGATGTTGTAGCCGAGACCGGCGCCGGTGTAGCGGTACTTCGCCTGGAACATCTCGGGCAGGAACGCCGCGATCGGACCGTAGTTGAGGCCGAGCACGCACAGCAGCAGGCTGTTGCCCAGGGCGAAGCTCGCGAAGCTGCCCGGCTCCATGACCCCGAAGGCCAGCGGCCCGGCCACGATGCCGAAGGAGGCTCCCAGGAGCAGCACCGTCCGGCGGCCGAGCACGTCGGAGAGCCACGCGGAGGCGATGACCGTGATGCTCATCGCGAACGCGGCGACGATGACCCCGAGCAGAGCCTGGGTCATGCTCAGGCCGAGCGTGCCGACCGCGTGGGCGACCATGAAGCTCGCGCCGGTGTAGAAGGCGCCGAAGACGATCGCCATGATGCCGCCGCCGAGCAGCACCTGACGCCACTGGTCCCGGATGCAGCCGAGGAACGGCAGCGTGCTGCGGCTGCCCGCCGACTGCAGCTTCTTGAACGACGGGGTCTCGGCGACGTTCAGCCGGACCCAGAGACCGACGCCGACCAGGACGGCGCTCGCCAGGAACGGGATCCGCCAGCCCCAGGCCGCGAACGCGTCGGGCTCCATCAGCCGGAACGTGGTGAGCATGGCGCCGGCGGCGATGATCAGGCCGAGGCTGGGACCGAGCTGCGGGAACATGCTGTAGCGCCCGCGCTGGCCGTGCGCGGCGTACTCCGTGGTGAGGAGGGCCGCGCCGGCCCATTCGCCGCCGAGCGCGATGCCCTGCAGCGCTCGCAGGAGCACCAGGATCACCACGGCACCCTTGCCGATCGACTCCACGCTCGGGATGAGGCCGATCGCGAACGTCGAGGTGCCCATGATCAGCAACGTGGTGATCAGCGTGGCCTTGCGGCCGATCCGGTCGCCGTAATGGCCGAACAGGATCGCCCCGAGCGGCCGGAAGACGAACGCGACGCCGAAGGTCGCGATCGAGGCCAGGGTGCCCTCCGGACCACCCATGGACGGGAAGAAGATGGCGTTGAACACCAGGGCTGCTGCTAGCCCGTAGATGAGGAAGTCGTAGAACTCGATGGTGGTGCCGGTCAGTGACGCCGTCGCGACGCGGCGCATGGTGCGCCCGTCGACCTCGGCTCGGTTAGCCGCGATTTGGGCCATGATCGTGCCTCCTACTCGGATTGGTGAACCGAGTGTGGGACCGTCGTCACCTGCCCGATACCCCCGGACGAGTGCCCTCGAAAGAGGGGGTACGCCTCTTGTTGCCTGTGATGGTCGTCACTTACGCTCAACGCCATGAGCACCACCGCGATCGCCCCAGAGGCGCCTTACGACGGGTCCCGGATCGCCCAGACGCTGGCCTCCTTCCGGTCTGCGTCGGGGCTCGATCTGGCCTTCGGCGGTCCGGTGCGCGGTGACGGCACAGCCATCGACATCACCGCGACCTGCGGCGCCAAGGGCGTCTCGCTGCGCGGCCTGCGGGTCGTCAACGGGGAGGGCCTGGGCGGGAAGACCCTGCAGACCCGCCAGCCCGGCTCCGTCGACCACTACTACACCGCTCGAGGCATCACCCACCTCTACGACACCGCGGTCGCCCAGGAGCAGATCCAGACCGTCGCCGCCCTGCCGATCCTGGTCGACCGGGCCCCGCGGATGCTGATCTATCTCGCCTCCCGCTCGCGGCTGGGCCTCGGCGGCGTCTGGTTCGACTCGCTGCGTCCGCTCATCCGCACCCTCGAGCGCGAGATCCTGATCGACGACGAGGTCCGCAACCGGCTCTCCCGGCTGGCGCCCCCGCCGACACGAGCGCCGAGCCCGGTCGAGGCGGCCGCGAACCGCGACCTCGCCGAACGCCGGGAGATGGCGGCCGAGCTCACCGACCTGGCCGGCCAGGTGATCGACCCCGAGGTCCGCAGCCGCCTCGAGGCCATGGTCCGGCGGCTCACCGCCGCACCGGGGGAGAAGCCGACTCAGCTCGCTCCGGCCGTGCACCTCGCAGCGCGCGAGGTCGACGTCCTGCGACAGGTCGCCCTCGGGAACAGCAACCGGGAGGCCGCCGAGGCCCTCGGGATCGTGGAGAGCACGGTCAAGTCCTACCTCAAGAGCGCCACCCGCAAGCTCAACGCCAACAACCGCGTCCACGCCGTCCGGATGGCGCGTGAGGCCGGCCTGATCGACTGACGCCACCCGAGTCGGTCGTGCGGCGGGCCCTCTTACGGGGGTACCGCCGGGTGAGTCGGGTGCGCAGTATCACCGCATGACGCATGGGGACTCGGGCGACGTGTCGGAGAGGTGGCGGACCGCGTTGGCGGACGCCTTCGCGGGACTGCACTCGGAGCGGTTGCCACCCGGCCTGCAGGTCGTGCCCGGGCCGTTGGCCGGGGCGATCGAGCACGCGAGACTGGGGCGGGTCGACGCGTTCCGCGTCGGCGGCACCCCGCAGGTCGTACGCCGCACCCGACGCTCACTCGCGGACGTACCGGACGAGCCGTTCAAGGTGTGCATCCAGCGCCACGGGCGGTCCGTCGTCCGGCAGGGCGGCGCCGAGCTCGTACTGAGGCCCGGCGACATCGCGATCTACGACACCAGCCGCCCCTACGAGCTGCGCTTCGAGGAGACCTGGGAGTGCCTCGCCATGACGCTTCCGCGCCGGGCGCTGGCAGCCTCGGACGCCGTGGTCGAGCGGTCGATGTCGCACGGGTGGACTGCGTTCGACGGCAGGACCGGCGTTCTCGGGCATCTGCTGGGGAGTGCTGTCCGCCAGACACCCCAGGCCGGGGGAGCGACGCATCTGGGCGAAGCAGCCATCCAGCTGCTCTCGAGCCTGGTCGGCGGTGACGATCTGGTCGACCCGGGGGAGGCGCTCCGGGCCCGGATCATCGCCCACGTCGAGGCTCACGCCGCCGACCCGGACCTCGGCCACGACGCGGTGGCCGCCGCCCACGGACTCTCGCCGCGTAGCCTGCACCGTCTCTTCGAGAGCCAACCACGCTCCGCGATGGCGCACCTGCGGGAGTTCCGGCTGATGACGATCCGGGACGCGCTGCTCGACCCGGCCCATGCCGCTTACTCGACCGCGACAATCGCCTCCCGATGGGGATTTCCCGACCCGTCGCACTTCGCCCGCACCTTCAGGTCACGCTTCGGGGTCACTCCGGGCGCGCTGCGAAAAGACACTCTGACCTCGGTGTGAGCCGAATGCTCGAACTGGCGCGGAAAGTCAACGAAGTTGGCGTTCCATGGCGACACAGGTGTGACGCGGCGCACATAGCGTGACCAGGACCTTGACCGGACCTACGGAGGTAACCCCTTGTCAACACATCCCGAGACGTCATCGGGCCTGTCCGTATCGGGCCTCGCCGAGCACGAGCTCGGCCGCCGTCGCTTCGTCGGCTACCTCCTGGCCGCTGCCACCGTCACCGGCGCGGCCCAGCTCGGGATCGGTCTCGGCACCCCGGCCGCGGCAGTCGTCCCGGGGGTCCCGCAGCCGGCCGACCTCTACGACCTCAACGACCTGCTGACCGATGCCGCACGCCCCACCGCGAACTTGATCCAGGTCGTCGTCGACAAGGACGGCACCGCGTCCTTCGAGCTGCCTCGCGCAGAGGTCGGGCAGGGCATCACCACCTCGATCGCGATGCTGATCGCCGAGGAGCTCGACCTGCCCCTCAGCAAGGTCAACGTGACCTTGTCGAAGGCTCGCCCCGAGCTGATCTGGAACCAGATGACCGGCGGCTCCAACACGATCCATGCCATGTACACGCCCGTACGTGTGGCCGCCGCCATTGCTCGTGGCGCGCTGCTCGACGCCGCGGCGATCGCGCTCGCGCAGCCGCACGACACACTCTCCGTCTACGAGGGGGTGATCACCGCGCCCGGCGGTGCCTCCATCTCCTACGGCGAGCTCGCGACCTCTGCCGCGGCCTTGGTCACGAAGGTCGTCGACGTCGATCTCAAGCCGAAGTCCGACTTCTCGGTCATCGGCACTCCGCGGCGACGCAAGGATGCCCTGGACGCGGTCACCGGCACGAAGCAGTTCGCCATGGACCTCGATGTGCCGGGTGCCCTGCCCGCGATGGTCTGCCGCGCCCCCGAGCACAACGGCACCGTGCGATCGGTCCGCAACCAGAAGGACGTCGAGGCGATGCCGGGCGTGACGCACGTCGTCACCATCCCGACCGGGGTCGCCGTACGCGCCAAGACGTTCGGTCAGTGCATCAACGCCGTGCGTGCCCTCGACGTCGAGTGGAACCCCGGCTCGGTGAGCGGCAAGTCCGACGCCGACGTGCTCGAGCAGCTCCGCGGGATCGAGCGGCCGATGCTGGTGCCCGACGTCGACGAGCTGCTGGGCACGGTGACCGATGCGGTGGGTGGCCTGACCGGTGGGCTCGGCGCAGCGGACGTGAAGACGCTCGACACCGACTTCGTCTTCTACACCCGCAGCGGCTCGCCGTTGGAGACCAACTGCGCCGTCGCGGATGTCCGCGCCGACAAGGCGACGATCTGGGCGGGCTCGAAGACGCCGATCGTGGCTGCCGAGAGCATCGCGCTCGAGCTCGGTCTGCCCCCGACCGCGGTGACCTTCAACGTCGTGGAGTCCGGTGGATCGTTCGGCCGCAAGCTCTTCTGGGACGCCGCACAGGAGGCCGCCCTGATCTCGCAGAAGTGCCAGGCGCCGGTCCGGCTGATGTGGCACCGGGCCGACGAGCCGCGCCAGGGCCGCAACCACCCGATGGCGACCTCCCGGGTGCGTACGGTCTGGGCGGGGGACAACATCCTCGCCGTCGAGCAGCAGCACACCTGCACCGCCACCGACTACCGCCACGGCTTCGGCGAGATCCTGACCTCCTCGGCCATCTCGCTCCCGGCCGGGGTGAGCAACCTGGGCGTCTCGGAGACGATCTTCGTGACCTCTCAGCAGGTGCCGTACGACGTCGGCGTCACCACCCAGGGCCTCATGGAGACGACGAGCAAGGCGATCAACTCCGGCGCAGTGCGCAACGTCTACTCGCCCGACGTACGCACGGCGCTCGAGCTCACGATCGACCAGGTCGCCAAGAAGATGCGGCTGACTCCGGTCGCGTTCCGGCTGAAGTACGCCAAGGAGGACCGCCTGCGACGCGTCATCAAGCAGGTGGCGGCCGCCGGCAGCTGGGGCAGGTCGATGCCGGCCGGCACGGCCCAGGGGATCGCGGTCCACCAGGAGTACAAGGGCTACTCCGCCTGCCTCGTCGAGATCGACTGCCGTCCCGAGACCGTCAACCGCAAGATCTACAACGGCGTCACGGGTCCCCGGGTCACCAAGGTGACCTTCGCGATCGACTGCGGAGAGGTGATCAACCCCAAGGGTGTCGAGGCGCAGATGCAGGGCGGGATCATGGACGGCATCGCGCTCGCCCTGACGGCGAGCACCCACCTGGAGGACGGCCACTACCTCGAGGCCAGCTGGGACAACTACTTCTACACCCGCCAGTGGAACACCCCTCCCGACGTACGCGTGTT
Organism: Nocardioides sp. NPDC059952; assembly: GCF_042730435.1. Taxonomy (NCBI): domain Bacteria; kingdom Bacillati; phylum Actinomycetota; class Actinomycetes; order Propionibacteriales; family Nocardioidaceae; genus Nocardioides; species Nocardioides sp. NPDC059952. The sequence continues at coordinate 69,938 of NZ_JBHWLY010000014.1, forward strand.
CGTGATGGACCCGGTCACCGACATCCCCGGCGGGGCGGGGGAGGCCGGCGTCGCCGCCTCGTTCGCGGCGGTGGCCTGTGCCTACGCCCGGGCGACGGGAAGCATGCCGACCTCGTTCCCGATCAACCATCACGACCCGATCGGCTTCGAGGTGAAGTCGTTCGTCCCGCCCGTGCCCGCGTCTCCGACCGACGGCCTCAGCCACACCTACTGACCGAAGACCGATCGAAAGGGATCGCTCATGCCCAACTACACCTTCAAGCTCAACGGGGAGAAGGTCACGGTCGACGTCGAGGACAGCGAGCGCCTGCTGTGGGTGCTGCGCGACGTCCTCGGCGTGCGTGGCCCCAAGTACGGCTGCGGCATCAACGTCTGCAAGGCCTGTACGTCCCACATCAACGGCAAGGCGTTCAACCCCTGCGCCACCCCGATCAGCGCCCTCGACGAGGACGACGAGATCACCACGATCGAGGGACTCGCCGGCTCCGTCGGCAAGGACCTGCACCCCATGCAGGAGGCCTGGCTCGACGCCGACGTCGCCCAGTGCGGCTATTGCCAGCCCGGCCAGATCATGGCCGCGGTCGCGACCGTCAACAAGACGCAGGCCGAAGGCCGCTCGGTCACCGACGCCGACATCGACGAGATCCGCAACATCTGCCGCTGCGGCACCTACGTACGGATCCGGGAGGCGATCAAGGCCGGCGCCGGCAAGATGGACTGACCCCTCGGCCCCGATCCTCGTCCCGTACGCTCGCGGGGTGGCCATCGTCGGAGTCATCGCCTGCGCCGCTGGTGGTGTGGAGCAACTCTGCGACGAGCTGGTCACCCCGTTGGTGGATGCCGGCCACCGGGTGCCGGTGACCCTGACGCCGACGGCGTTCAGCTGGCTCAGCGCGAACGGCGAGGCCGCCCGGATCGCGGCGCTGACTGGGTTCCCCGTGCGGGGACCGAGCCGCCTCCCGTGGGAGCCACGCACGCACCCGGAGCGGCTCGACGCCATCGTCGTCGCCCCCGCGACGTTCAACACCACTGCCAAGATCGCCCTGGGCCTGGCCGACAACCAGGCCCTCACCGTCGTCACCGAGTGCCTCTCGACGGTCCCTGTCGTGCTCTTCCCGCTCATCAATGCCGCCCACGCCGAGCACCCCGCCTGGCCGGCCCACGTGGCAGCCCTACGCAGCGCCGGCGTCGACCTCATCGAGGGCCCCGACCTCTGGCCCCTCCACCCGCCCCGCCAGATGCCACGCGACCAGAAGCTGCCATGGGGCCCGATCGTCGATGCCGCTCGGCGGGCGGTGGCTCGCGGTACGTCACCGACCTAGGACAGCTACGGTGCCTGCCGCAGTTCCTCCTACCGGTGATGGGCGTATCGCCTGGTCTTGTCGAGGAGTTTCTCGGCGAGCTTCCGAGTGGCCGCATGGTCGCTCACAGCGGTCTCGAGCAGAGTCCAGTGATTCGGGGTGCCGACGTCGTGAACCGCCACCGCCGTCGATGAGAAGGAGTTGTGAATCGATGTCGCGAGGCCACGAGCGGTGTCGGATACCGCAACATCAGGATGACCTGAAGCCAGAACTTGTAGCTGTAGACGAAGCTCTCCCTGTCGCCACTCGAGGTCACGAAGCTCCTGACTCCGAAGGTCAGGATCTGCTGTTCGTCCAGCGAGGCGTCGCGGATCAGCGATGCCGAGATAGTCGAGGACGGCACCTACCACGGCTCCATCCCGTTGCTGTTGCTCCTGCCGTCGACTGTGCGCCTGCGAACGTAGTGACATCCAGGTGCTGAGCCACGATCCGGCGAAGCCTCCGGCTCCACCGACGACGGCAACGGTGAGCGCGAACCAGGCCGAGTCTGTCATCGGGAGTCCTCCTTCACCCGACTCGAAGACAAGTCGCTATTCGCGTACGCGACAAGATCGAACGCTAGGCGGCGGCCCTCATCAGGAAACCGCTGCGTCGACGATGTCCCCTGAATTGGATACAGGCGTTGAGCGGTGGGTTCTCGGGGTTGTTGACGGCCGACGAACGTTGGTTTTCGTGCCGTATCCAGTCCCGCGTACGTCGCGCCGGCCATGAAATCGAATCGGCCCCCGGATCTGCGTTTCCGCTGATCAAGGGCCGGCCCGGTCGAGGTCTCCCGAGGATGGGGGTGACTATGATCTCGGGCTCGAAGTGCTCGGGCAGCGGCTGGAGCCCGATCGGGCGATTCTCCGGTGCCGGGTTGTCGAGCCTGACAGATGGTGTCGTCGCTGCGGATGCCAGGGCGCGGCCAGGGACACGGTGGTCCGGCGGTTGGCGCAGGAGCCGTTCGGTTGGCGGCCCACGGTGTTGGAGGTCAGCCTCCGCCGATACCGTTGTAACGCCGCCTCCGACGACCCGGAACGCGGACCGACGACGCGCCGCGAGCCGTCAGTCGCCGACGCTGCCGTCGATCATCTCGCGCAGGATGTCCGCGTGGCCCGCGTGCCGGGCGGTCTCCACGATCACGTGCAGGTACATCCACGTCAGCTCCCTGCCCCGCGGTGTGGTGACGGCGTGGTCGAGGCTGTGCTGGGCGGCGATCTCGCGGGAGCGGTCGCACGCCTCCTGGTAGGCGGCGATGACGTCGTCGAGCTTCTCGTTCGGTTCCAGCCGCAGGTCGGCCTCCGGGTCTGCGTCGGTCCATGGCGGCGTGGGCAGCTCCGCGGCGGGGATCTGCCCGATCTGCTGGGCGAACCCGCCCAGTTCCACCCACCGCAGGTGTTTGATCAGGCCGCCGAGGTTGGTGCCGGTCGGCACCGGGCTGCGCCGGGCGTCCTCCTCCGACACCCCACGGGCCTTGCGCACGACGGCGTCGCGCAGGTAATCCAGGTACGTCTCGAGTTGTTCCCGCTCGCTGGCGGCGAGCACGCTGCCAAGGATCTCACCGGGTCTAGTCATGGCCGGAACGTAGCACGCGGGCCGACCCTCGCACCGGGGCTATTTTTGGGCTCTTCGCAGTCGCAATTGAGGGTGTAGTCCGGTCGGCGCGTCGGTGGCCGGGTAGGGGTCGAAGCCACCTGGGGCATCTCCCAGCGCATGATCGCCGCCTACCGTGAGCCCGACCGAACCCGGGGCCGCGAGCTGATGAGGCAGTTGATCGAGTCGATCAGTCGAGGCGTCCCCAGCCCGTTCAGCGAGATCATCACGCTCGGGCGCATCTTGACCAAGCGCGCCGCCGACGTGCTCGCCTACTTCGACCGGCCCGGCACATCCAACGGCCCCACCGAAGCGATCAACGGCCGCCTCGAATCGAGAGGGAGGTGAGACCAAGACCCGCAAGTCCAAGCGAACTCTTGCGCTTCCGAGGCAGGTGGCCGCCGTGCTCCATGAGCACCGGGTGAGGCACGTCAGTTGGAAGCGGCTCGCCGGATCCGACTGGGTCGAGAACGACCACGTGTTCACGACGACTGTCGGCACAGCGTTGGACGCCGCGAACGTTCGTCGCAGCTTCCGCCGCGCGCTTGCAAAGGTCGAGGGGATCGAACCGAAGGAGTGGACCCCGCGCGAGTTGCGGCACTCGTTCGTCTCGCTGCTATCTGAGTACGGCGTATCTGTCGAGGAGATCGCCCGCCTGGTCGGCCACACCGGAGGGAGCAAGGTCACCGAACTCATCTACCGCCACGAGCTGCGGCCGGTGATGGAAACTGGGGCTCAGGCGATGGACGTCCTGTTCGGCGACTCGGTCGAGAGGAAGAAGAAGGAAGAGCGTCCCGAGGCCAGCTAGTCAGGCACTTTGTCAGGCACTGTCGAACGCGCATTCTACGAGCCAAATTGAACCGGCCCCTGATCTGCTTTTCTGCAGGTCAGGGGCCGGTTGCTGTGGTGGACGATACTGGGTTTGAACCAGTGACCTCTTCCGTGTCAAGGAAGCGCGCTACCGCTGCGCCAATCGTCCGGGTTTGTTCAGTTTATATCAGGGTGGTGCTTCGAGGTGGGTACGGGATTTGAACCCGTGTACACGGATTTGCAGTCCGTTGCCTCGCCTCTCGGCCAACCCACCGCTGGAGGCAATGCCTCCGGTGGAGACCTACTCCGAGCGGACGACGAGGCTCGAACTCGCGACCTCAACCTTGGCAAGGTTGCGCTCTACCAACTGAGCTACGTCCGCTTGTGCTTCCGGCCCGGTTTCCCGTGCCCTTGGCGACGAGAAGAACATTAACGGAGCCGCTGTCGGGGGACAAATCGGGGGTCACCTTCGTGTCATTCACCAGCAGCCTCATCAGTCCCATCGGCGAGCATTCCGGCCCCTGACCAGGGACGTCTTAGAGTTGCCGCATGCGCGCGTGGATCGATGGTCAGCTTCTCGACAACCCGGCCGCCCCGGCGGTCTCCATCAAAGACCACGGTCTGGTGGTCGGCGACGGCGTCTTCGAGACGCTCAAGGTGATCGAGGACCAGCCGTTCGCGCTCGCCCTCCACCTCGACCGCCTGGAGCGGTCGGCAACCGGCCTCGGCCTGCCCACCCTCGACCGCGGGCTCATCACCAAGGGTGTCGAGGCCGTGCTGGGCGCGGCCCCGACGGCGTACGGGCGTCTTCGGATCACCGTCACGGGCGGGCCGGCGCCGTTCGGCTCCGGTCGCGTGGACGTCGCGCCGACGGTCATCATCGGCCTCGAGGACGCCGCCCCCAACCCGGACGAGACCAAGGTCGTCAGCGTGCCGTGGCGCCGCAACGAGCACGGTGCGACGACCGGCCTGAAGACGACGTCGTACGCCGAGAACGTCATCGCCCTGGCCGAGGCCCGCAAGCACGGGGCCAGCGAGGCGATCTTCGCCAACACCGTGGGCGACCTGTGCGAGGGCACGGGCAGCAACGTCTTCTACGTGCTCGACGGCACGCTCAAGACCCCGACGCTCTCCAGCGGCCCGCTGGCCGGGATCACCCGTGCCCTGGTGCTGGAGTGGTTCGGTGCGGAGGAGACCGACGAGCCGCTGGACGAGGTCGAGGAGTACGCCACGGAGGCCTTCCTCACCTCCAGCCTGCGCGACGTCCAGGCCGTGACCGAGTGGGGCGCGCGCACGCTCCCGCACGGCCCGGTCACCCGGGCGGCGCAGGAGGCGTGGCGTACGAACGAGCCGAGCCTTCTCGGCCTCTGAACAGACCTCGGCAGAGCTAGCCCGTGAAGAGCTGCGCCGCCCGGCGCAGCGTCTCGATGACGCCGTAGGCCAGCGGGATCCCGACCAGGGCCCAGGCACCTGCGATCTTGGCCTTCATGCTGCGCTCCTCTCGGTCTCGGTGGAGTCGGCGGACTTCGGCTCGTGGAACCGGTCGGGGACCTGGTGCACCAGGAGGTTGGCGATGAAGCCGACCGCCAGGACGCCGACCATGGTCAGCAGCGCGGGCCGGTAGGCGGCCGCGGTGAGCGTGCCGGGTTCACCCTGCGCGTCGAGGAAGGCGTTGATGATGAGCGGTCCGGCGATGCCGGCAGCCGACCAGGCGGTCAGTAGCCGGCCATGGATGGCGCCGACCTGGAAGGTGCCGAAGAGGTCGCGCAGGTAGGCCGGAACGGTCGCGAAGCCGCCACCGTAGAAGGACAGGATCACGACGGCGAGCAGCACGAACAGCGCCATCGAGGTGTCCCCGACGGTCGCCAGCAGCAGATAGAGCACCAGTCCGACCCCGAGATACATCATGTAGATCGGCTTGCGACCGACGACGTCGGAGGTCGAGGACCAGATGAACCGGCCGCTCATGTTGGCGATCGAGAGCAGCCCGACGAAGCCGCCGGCCGCGACCGCGCTGACCGTGGAGACTCCGTCGGTGCGGAAGAAGTCCTGGATCATCGGGGCCGCCTGCTCGAGGATGCCGATGCCCGCGGTGACGTTGCAGAAGAGGACGATCCACACCAGCCAGAAGGACCGCGTCCTGATCGCGTTGTTGGCCGAGACGCTGGCCGTGGTGACGAGCTTCTTCTGCTTCACGCTGGCCGGGTCCCAGCCCGCCGGCGTCCAGCCCTCGGGTGGGACGCGGACGGTGGCCGCGCCGAAGGACATGAAGATCAGGTAGACCACGCCGAGGGTCACGAAGAGCATCATCACCGCGTGGCCGTCGGGAACGGTGCTGGCGTCACCGGTGTAGGACGGGTCGTAGAGCTCCAGCAGCCGACCGCTCAGCGGGCTGGCGATCATCGCGCCACCACCGAAGCCCATGATCGCCATGCCCGTGGCCAGGCCCGGCCGGTCCGGGAACCATTTGATCAGCGTGGAGACGGGGGAGATGTAGCCGATCCCGAGTCCGATGCCGCCGATGACGCCGTAGCCGAGGTAGACCAGCCACAGCTGGCCGGTGCCGATGCCCAGGGCGCCGACGAAGAAGCCGGACGACCAGAAGACCGCGGCTGCGGTCATCGCGGCACGCGGTCCGTTGCGGTCGACCCAGGTGCCCATCACCGCGGCCGAGAGGCCGAGCATGACGATCGCGATCGAGAAGATCACCCCGATCGCGGTCTGGCTCGTGTCGAAGTGCTCGACCAGGGCGGTCTTGTAGACGCTGGTGGCGTACACCTGGCCGATGCAGAGATGGACGGCGAGGGCGGCGGGTGGGATGAGCCAGCGGCTGAAGCCGGGACCGGCCACCGTTCGCTCGCGAGAAAGGAAAGCTGGCAGCACTGTGACCTCCGAGGGGTGCGGGTGACGCACATCACTACCACAGTTGATGTGGCAACGGCGAGGGCTCGCTTCCGGCCAGCAAAAGGCACGAACCCTCCAGCCCCGGGAATCCGGGACGGGAGGGTTCGTGAACGAATGAGCAGGCGGGCGGAGTGCCTACTCAGCGTCGAAGGAGCTGCCCAGCAGGTCTGCGATCAGCGCATCGAGATCGAGGTGCTGGCTCTCGGAGCCGACCGGAACGGCCGAGAAGGACTTGCCGAGGAACATCTGCACCTCGCGCGAGTCGGCGGTCGCGATCAGGCGGCCGTCGGGGGAGCTGAAGTCGAAGACCGCGACGGCCTTGGCGTCCTCGTCGATGCTGGGATAGATCTTCACGTCGCCCTCGCCGGCGGGGGCGGCCAGCCCCTGCAGCATCAGTGTGCGGGACACGACCCACTCGACGTCGCCCGTGCCGGAGTGGAAGGTCAGGCTCACTGCGTACGGGTCGTTCTCGCGGTAGCCGAGGGTCGTCGGCACGTCCACCGTGCGGCCCCACGGGTCGAGGCAGGAGATCTTGATGTCTTGCTGCACTGCCGGGTGCTTGATGTCGCTCATTCGTCCGCTCCTTGTTCGTGGTCTTGCCAAGGAGACGGAGACGTACGCGGCAGATGATGCCGTTTCTACGAACTTTCTGAATCGAGTTGCGGAGACCTGTGTCACACCCGCGCGAGCGCGGCTTCCAGGCGGGCGACGGGGGAGGCGAGGTTGTAGGTCGCGGCCAGCTCGTGCAGCCGGTCCGAGTCGGCCGGAGTGCCGGGCAGGGCGGTGCCGCTTCGGTCCAGCGGGATGTCCCGGGCGACCGCCACGACCTTCGGTGCCACCGCCAGATACGGGGCCGCGTCGATGAACTTCTGCCGCTGCGCCTTGGTGATCGGGGTGGTCGGGTCGGCGACCGCGGCGATGATCCCCTCCAGGTCCCCGTACTGCTCGAGGAGCTTGGCGGCGGTCTTCTCGCCGACGCCCTTCACGCCCGGCAGCCCGTCGGAGGTGTCGCCACGCATCGTGGCGAAGTCGGCGTACTGCGCGGCACTGATGCCGTACTTGGCCAGCACCCACTTCTCGTCGACCAGATCCGGGTCGCTCACGCCCCGGGTCGGGTAGAGGATGCGTACGCCGGCAGCGTCATCGACGAGCTGGAACAGGTCGCGGTCGCCGGTGACGACGTCGACCGGCATCCCCGCGCCGGTCGCGAGGGTGCCGATCACGTCGTCGGCCTCATAGCCGTCGGCGCCGATGACGCAGATCCCGGCTGCGGCGAGCACCTCGCGGATGATCGGCACCTGCACCTGCAGCGGGTCCGGGACCTCCTCGACGTCGGGGGCGGTCTCGACCTCCTCCACCACCCGGTGCGCCTTGTAGGAGGGGATCAGGTCGACCCGCCACTGCGGGCGCCAGTCGTTGTCCCAGCAGCACACCAGGTCGGTGGGGGAGTAGTCGTTGACCAGCCGGGTGATGAACTCCAGCAGGCCGCGGACGGCGTTGACCGGAGTGCCGTCCTCGGCTCGGATGTCGGGCACGCCGAAGAAGGCGCGGAAGTAGAGCGAGGCGGTGTCCAGCAGGAGCATTCGAGGTTCGGCCACGGGTGAAGCCTAATGAATCGCCCTCGTGGTGTCGGTCGGGTCGGAGGAAAGTCGCTGGGCGAGCCAGATCGGCGCGACCGAGACGACGATCATGACGACCGCGACCACGTTGACGATCGGCGCCTGACCGGGCCGGAACAGGTTGGTCAGGATCCAGACCGGCAGCGTGGTGACACCAGGTCCGGCGGCGAACGTCGTCACGATGATCTCGTCGAAGCTGAGCGCGAACGCCAGCAGCCCTCCGGCCAGCAGCGCCGAGCGCAGCTGGGGGAGCGTGACCAGCCGGAACGTGGTCCACATCCCCGCCCCCAGGTCGGCCGAGGCCTCCTCGAGGTTGCCGCCCATCCGCCCCAACCGCGCCTGCACGTTGTTGAAGACGGTCACGATGCAGAAGGTCGCGTGCGCCACCACGAGCGTGAAGAACCCCAGGCGTACGCCGAGGATCGACGAGAACGCGTTGGACAGCGCGATCCCGGTGACGATGCCTGGGAGGGCGATCGGGAGCACCACCAGCAGGTTCACGGACTGCTTCCCGAAGAAGGAGTAGCGCTGCATCGCCAGGCCGAGCAGCGTGCCGAGGAGGAGAGCCATGGCGGTCGCGCACGCGGCCACCGTCAGTGAGGTGAGGATCGCGTCGTGGGCTCCCGGGTTGACCGCGGCGCGCTGCCACCACTCGGTGGTGAAGCCGCTGGGCGGCCAGGTCAGCGCCTGGGAGGTGTTGAACGAGTTCACCACGACCAGGGCGAGCGGTGCGTAGAGCATGGCGAGCACCAGGCCGGTGAACACGGCAAGCAGGCGCCGCGTCGATCTCGAGATGGTCATAGGTTCTCCAGAGCTCCGGTGCGGCGTACCAACGCCAGGTAGATCATGATCACGAAGATCGGGATCAGTGCGATCGCGGCGGCCAGCGGCAGGTTGGACCCCGAGTTGATGAAGACGAGGTTGCCGAGCATCTGGTTCGCGCCGCCGACGATGTTGACCGTGATGTAGTCGCCCATGGTCAGCGAGAACGCGAAGATCGAGCCCGCGACCAGGCCCGGGACCACCAGCGGCAGCACCACCGTGCGGAACGTCAGCGCCGGCCGGGCACCGAGGTCGCCGGCGGCGTCGAGCAGCGAGTCCGGGACACGTTCATAGGCTGCGTAGACCGGCAGGACGACGTACGGGAGCCAGATGTACGCCTGGGTGAGCACGATCGCGGTGAGGCCGAATCCCGGCGTGCCGAGACCGACCAGGCCGCCGGCCCAGTCCAGCAGCCCGTCGTTGGACAGCAGCGAGCGCCAGGCGAGCGCCTTGACCAGGTAGGACGCCCACAGCGGCATCAGGAAGGCGATCACCAGCAGATGGCGTGAGCGCCGCGAGGCGACCTTGGCCATGTAGAAGCCGACCGGGAGCGCGATCAGGCAGTCGATGAGCGTCACCAGGAGGGCCACCCCGATGGTGCGCAGGGTGACGGTCCGGTAGAGCGCCTGGCCGGTGATCTCGCGGATGTTGTCGAGGGTGAAGGTGCGCTCGAGCTCGTTGGTGAAGGAGTCGATGGTCCAGAAGGCCGTCACCAGCAACGCGGCGAGGGCGACGACGTAGACGAGCACCAGCCAGGTGAGGGGTGCGGCCAGCAGGAGGCCGAGGCGGATCCCCGGCCTCCTGCTGAGCGTGCTGCTGACAGAGGTCAAGGTCAGCCCTTGATCTCTGCCCAGGCCTTGGTCCAGTCCTGGTAGTCGGTGCACTTCACGTCGGTCCGGCCGTCCAGGCACTTCTCGATCGGCGTGTTCCAGAACCAGATCTGCTCGGCGTACTCCTCATCGCCGGCGTGGAAGGTCTCGCAGTGCCCCTCGGAGGCGAACTCGCAGGCCTTGTCCGAGTTGGGCGCCTCGCCGAAGTACTCCGTCGCCTGGGCGTTGACCTCCGGGTCGGCGATGTGGTTGAGCCAGGCGTAGGCGCAGTTGGGCGACTTCGCCTCCGAGGAGATCATCCAGGTGTCGTTCCACCCGGTCGCCCCCTCGGAGGGGAGGATCGCCTCGACCGGGGCCTTCTTCGGGTCGATCAGGTTGGCGATCACCTGCCAGGTGGTGCCGACCACGGTGTCGCCGGTCTCGAACGAGGCCTGCGTCTTGGTGTAGTCGGACCAGTACTCACCGACGGAGGCCCGCTGGGTCTTGAGCAGGTCGACGGCAGCGGCGAGCTGCTTCTCGTCGAGCGAGTAGGGGTTCTCGATCCCCAGGTCCGGCTGGTGCGCCATCAGGTAGACCGCGGCGTCGGCGATGTAGATCGGCGAGTCGTACGCGGTGACCTGGCCCTTGTGCTTCGGCGCGTCCTCGAAGACCGCCTTCCACGAGGTCGGAGCGGGGGTCACGTCGTCGGTGTTGTACATCAGCAGGTTGGCGCCGTAGCCGTGCGGGATGCCGTAGTTCTTGTCGTCCACGGTGTTCCACTCGCGGTCCTTGAGGAAGTCGTAGATGCCCTCGTAGTTCGGGATCAGGTCGGTGTTGACCTCGGCCGCCTCGCCCGCCGCGATCATGCGCAGGGTGAGGTCGCCGGAGGCGGCCACGACGTCGTACTCGCCCGACTTGGCCAGGTTGAAGGCCTCGTCGGAGGTGCCGTACACCTTCGCGGTGACCTGACAGCCGGTCTCCTCCTCGAAGCTGGAGACCCAGTCGACCTCGGGGTCGGTCGAGCCGTCCTCGACGTAGCCGGGCCAGGCCAGGATCGAGACCTCGCCCTCGTTCTCGCCGAGCTCCTCGACCGCGCCGGTCGAGGAGTCGCCGCTGTCACCGCCGCAGGCACTCAGCGTGATCAGGGACAGGGCCGCGAGAGCGCCGCCGATGGTGCGCCTGGCGGCGTGTGTGGTTGGGATGTTTCGCATGGTCAACCTCTCTGGTTGTGTTGGCTCATCGGTGTTGCACGGCACGGGACGAATCGGTGCCCAGGGGGACCAGGTCGCCCGGCGACCAGGAGGCGACCACGCGGTCGCCCCGAGACTCTGGTTCGGCGGCATCCGGGTGCAGCGAGCCACGGCTCTGCTCGAGGGCCACCAGCCTGGTGCCGTCCTCGAGCTCGATGTGGACCCGGTGCCCGGTGCCGATGTAGATGGACTCGGTGATCACCCCGGCGGCGGTCATCGCACCGACCGGGGCGCCGGCGGTCTCCGGCGACAGCAGGATCTTCTCGGGCCGCAGCGCGAACGCGCCGTCCATCTTCAGCATCCGCTTCGACGCCTGCTCGTCGAAGACGTTCGAGGTGCCGACGAAGTCGGCGACGTACTGCGAGGTGGGCCGCTCGTAGATCTCCTTCGGCGTGCCCAGCTGCACGATCTGACCGCTGTCGAAGACCGCGATCCGGTCGCTGAGGGTGAGCGCCTCCTCCTGGTCGTGGGTGACGAAGACGAAGGTGATCCCCAGCTCGCGCTGGATCTGCTTGAGCTCGACCTGCATCTGCTCGCGGAGCTTGAGGTCGAGCGCGCCGAGCGGCTCGTCGAGGAGGAGCACCCGAGGGCGTACGACGATGGCGCGGGCGAGCGCCACCCGCTGTCGCTGGCCGCCGGAGAGCTCGGTCGGCTTCCGGTTCGCGACGTGGCCGAGTCGCACCATCTCCAGGGCCTCGCGTGCCCGGGAGCTGCGTTCGGCCTTCGGGACGCCACGCACACGCAGGCCGTACGCCACATTCTCGAGCACGTTGAAGTGCGGGAAGAGGGCGTAGTCCTGGAAGACGGTGGTGACGTCGCGGTCGAAGGGTGCCAGTGCGGTGACGTCCTCGCTGCCGAGGCGGATGGTGCCGGAGTCGGCGTGCTCGAAGCCGGCGATCAGGCGCAGCACCGTCGTCTTCCCGGAGCCGGACGGCCCGAGCATGGAGAAGAACTCACCATCGCCGATGGTCAGGTCGAGGGCGTCGACAGCCATCACGTCGCCGTAGGCCTTGGTCACGGCTTCGAGCTGGATCTGCGGAGATTCGGTCGGTCCCATTGCTGAATCATATGGAACCAGATCTTAGATTTTAAAGGGTATCTGCGTAAGTTCTTTGTAAACCCACTCGAAGGAGGAGCCCGATCGTGGCCAACGCCCGTGCGACGACCTCGCGCGCCAGGTCGGCGATCTTCGCGCCGATCGGCGACGAAGGCAGAGCCGTACGTGTCGAGAACCGGCTGGCGGAGGCGATCCGTTCGGGCGTCCTCGCCGACGGTGACCGGCTCCCGAGCGAGCTCGAGCTCGCCCAGATGCTGGGCGTGGCGACGGTGACCGCCCGCGAGGCCCTGGTCTCGCTGCGGGCACAGGGCCTGGTGGTGACGACCCGCGGTCGCGGCGGTGGCTCCTTCGTACGCGCTCCCGATCCCGGCGACGTCGTGAAGGGGCGGCTGGCGACCATGTCGCGCGTGGAGCTGCGCGACCGGGCCAGTCTCTATCAGGTGGTGCTGACCGGCTGTGCCGAGCTCGCGGCCGAACGAGCGGCCCCCGACGAGGTCGAGGACCTCCAGGACCTGCTGATCCCACTTGCTGGCGACGACGTCGGCAGGTGGCGCGACGCCGAGAGCGAGCTCTATCTCTCGGTGGCGGCGCTGACCCAGTCGGCGCGGCTCACCCGGGAGGTGGTGCGACAGGAGGCCGACTTCGGTACGTTGCTGCGAGTGCCGCTGAGCGAGTCCGACTTCCGTCTGGCCGCCGCCGCGCGGCATCGGGCGCTCGTCGCCGCGCTGGAGGCGGGAGACGTCGCCGCGGCGCGGGGGAGCGTACGCGACCACGTGACCCACGCCGTTGAACGTCTGACCGAGATCCATGAGGTGGTACGACCATGAACATCGATGTGTCGGCCGCCTGTGCCGCCCGGATCGAGCAGCACTTCGGTTCCATCCTCACCGAGCTCGAGCGGGTGCGCGCCGAGGTCGGTGCCCTCTTCGCCGCGGGAGCGGTCACCACGGACGCGTTGATCGCGCAGGTCGAGAAGGGCACGCTGGCCTTCCTCCAGGACCCGAACCTGCTGGGCAGTGGGTTCGTCGTCGCGCCGGACACGCTCACCGACCGGCGGCTCTACCTGGCCTGGTGGCAGGGCCCGGGCCGGGACTTCCTCGGCGAGGCCGAGGTGCCCGCGACAGGGGAAGCCATCGACTACACGCGTCAGCCGTGGTTCCGGGTGCCGGAGCGCACCGGCGAGCTCTACGTCGCCGGTCCCTACGTCGACTTCATCTGCGCCGACGAGTACGTCCTGACGACCACGCTGCCGGTCTACGCGGGCGGCCGGATGGTCGGCGTCGCGGGCGCCGACACCTCGGTCGAGACCCTGGAGACGATGCTGCTGCCCAGCCTGCGCGAGGTCGGCGCGACGTTGGTCAACTCCCACGGCCGGGTCATCGTCTCCGCCGACCCGCACCTGGCCACCGGCGAGGCGCTGAACCCCGTCCCCGATGAGGCCCGTGTCGGGCGGCTGCTGTCGGTGGTCCGGCGCTCTGCGGACAGTCCTGGCGAGCAGATGACACTCGCCGGCTGGCCCTGCTGAGGCTCCCCGCGCCGCCGGCGTGGCCGGAAATCTTTCGACATCAACTAGTTTTGTGGACGTTGCGGCGGAGATATTGCTGTTGTGGGTACGCTGTCGCCGTGACTGCACCTGAGATCGAGGCCACCGACCGTAAAATCCTCCAGCTTCTTGCGGAGGACGGCCGGATGTCCTACACGGACCTGGGCAAGGCGACCGGTCTGTCGACCTCTGCGGTGCACCAGCGCGTCAAGCGGCTCGAGCAGCGTGGCCTCATCACCGGCTACGGCGCCACCGTCAACTACGCCGCGATCGGCGTGCCGTTGACCGCGTTCGTCGCGGTGCAGCCGATGGACCCCTCGCAGCCCGACGACACCCCCGAGCGCGTCGCCGACCTCAACGAGGTCGAGGCCTGCTGGTCCATCGCAGGCGTCGAGTCCTACATGCTCAAGGTGCGCGTCGCCACGCCCGAGGCGCTCGAGGAGCTGCTCGGCCGGATCCGTTCGGTCGCCAACGTGTCCACGCGCACCACGATCGCGATGTACACCTACTACGAGCACCGCCCCACCATGACGCACTGAGACCCGGCGACCAGCGCCGGTCAGTCCTGGTCTTCGGCGACCTCTGGAGCGTCCACGATCACGACCGGGCGGTCCGCGCCGTGCAGCACCCCCCGGCTGGTCGACCCGAGGAAGAGACGCCGCAGGAATCCCTTGCCGTGCGAGCCGACGACGATCAGCTGGGCGTCGGTCGCGTTCGCGAGGATCGCAGCCGAGGGCCGGCCGGTCGCGATGACCGACTCGACGGGGACGGTTGCCTGGCCGTTGTCGGAGGCCCGATCGACGCTCCGCTGTGCGATCTCGGCGGCCTCGGCCTCGAGGTGCGCCTCGACGCGGGCGACGATCTCACTGTCGGACGGAATGAGTGCGGTGGCCAGGTCGGTGACCGTCACCGCGCGTACGCTCGTCTTTCGCAGCGCAGCCTCGGTCAAGGCGTACCTGAGCGCTACATCACCGAACTCGGAGCCGTCGACGCCGACGACGACGGGGCCGTCGGTCGGGATCGGGTCGTGCTCCCCGATGACCACGACCGGGCAGGGCGCGTGGGTGGCGAGGTGGTTGCTGACCGAGCCCAGCACGGCGCTGCGGGCAGCCCCGAGCCCGCGGCGCCCGACGACGATCATGTCCTCAGCAGTCGCGACCGCGGCGATGGTGGGCGCGGTCGGCCCCATCTGGACGTGCTGAGTGCAGGTCACGCCAGGCGCCACCTCCTTGACATGGGCGGCCGCCGCAGCGACCAGCTCCTCGCCGTACGCGCCGAACCACTCCAGCGGTGAGTCTCCCGGGGTGTAGCCGTAGAACTCCACGGCGGGGGGCACGGAGTACGCATTCACCAAGGCCAGCGACGCACGACCGAGCTCCGCGCGCGCGATCGCCCAGTCGAGCGCTGCCGCGCTCTGCTCCGAGCCATCGATACCGACCACGATCCGTCCAACCATGAGAACCCTCCCGCGACATGCCGAGCACCCCCTGGTCACTACCGGCTCGGCCTTTACTGCGACTCTCGCACACGCGGCGGGTGTTTTCCCGGAGTCCGCGAACGACGGCGTGCGGGTTTGATCTCAGGCGTGCGTACGCCACCACTCCTGGCCCGACTCGGGCAGGGTGTGGATCGGGTCGTAGTACTCGTAGGTCCTGGTCAGCGCCTCGGAGTCGGACGCCTCGATCGAGGTGCGGTAGTTCTTGGTCCAGTAGGAGATGCCGCGCTCGGTGTCGTAGTCGGCGATCTGGTGCACCCAGCGCTTGCCGACGAAAGGTACGTCGCAGACGATGCGCGGGGTGGCGAACCCGGGCAGGTAACCCATGATGTCGTGCTGCATCCGCTGCGCGTCGGCGACCGAGACCCGCCAGTGCTCGCTGAACGGGATCATGTCGCACATGTAGAAGTAGTAGGGCATGATCTGCGCGCCGTCGAGCAGGCGGAAGCTCAGGTCGAGCAGGCTGTGGCTGTCGGCGTTGACGCCGGCGAGCAGCACTCCCTGGTTGCGTACGTCGCGCACGCCGGCCGCCAGCAGCGCCTTGGACGCCTCGGCGACCAGGGGAGTGACCGAGTTGGCGTGGTTGGCGTGGGTGTGGATCGCCAGGGAGACACCGCGCTCGCGGGCGATGGTGGTCACCCGGTTCATCCCCTCCAGGAGCGGCTCCTGGAGCCAGTGCTGGGGAAGACCGATCAGGCCCTTGGTGGCCAGTCGGATGTCGCGGATGTTGTCGATCGCCATCAGCTTGGTGAGGAAGTCCTCCAGCCGCGGCCAGGGCAGGTTGGCCACGTCGCCGCCGGAGACCACCACGTCGCGCACCTGCGGCGTGTTGCGGAGGTATTCGAGCATCGCCTCGTGGCGGTCGACGGGCTTGCCGGTGAGCTTGAGCTTGTCGATGACCGGGGTCGAGTTGCCGACCAGGTCCATCCGGGTGCAGTGCCCGCAGTACTGCGGGCAGGTGGAGAGCAGCTCGGCGAGCACCTTGGTCGGGTAACGGTGGGTCAGACCTTCGGCGACCCACATGTCGTGCTCGTGCAGCGAGTCGCGGCTCGCCTGCGGGTGTGAGGGCCAGTCGGTGCGGCGGTCGGAGAAGACCGGGATCATGTAGTGCCGGATCGGGTCCGCGTAGAAGGCCGCGGTGAACTCCTCGCCGGCCGAGGCGCCGGCGGGAACCATCGTGTTGACCATCTGCGGCGGCACCAGCATCGACATCGTCGCCCGCTCCGCCATGTCGCGCTCGAGGTCGGCGTAGAACCGCTCGTCGAGAAGATCGCCCATCAGCGCGCGCATCTGGCGGACGTTCTTGATGCAGTTGACGCGCTGCCACTGCACGTCGCGCCACTGCTCCTCGGTGATGTCGGCCCACCCCGGGAACCGGGTCCAGTCGGGCTCGACCAGCTCGACGCGCTGGTAGGCGTAGGGCTGTCCGTCTCGGGTCGTGGGCTCGATGGTTGCCGTCATGTTCTCCACCATAGCGGGAGATCCTCCGGTAGTTGCAAGCCTAGGCCGCAATTCTTCCATCCACCGCTGATAGGGTCCGGCATGAGACGAACGCAAGGAGGCGTACGACGTGACCACTTCTGACCCGACAGGCCTGCACCGGGTGCTCGATGAGCCGGTGGGCGGCTCGTTGCCGCTGCCTCAGGCAGCCCGGAGGCTCGACACCCGAAGGACCATCTGTCCCGACGAGGTGCGGATCCGGGTGGAGCGGCTGAACCTGGACGCCGCCTCGTTCCGGCAGCTGGAGTCCGCACACGCCGGCGACGGAGAGGCCGTACGCCGCGAGGTTCTCGACATCGTCGCCGACCGCGGCAAGATGCAGAACCCGGTGACCGGGTCGGGCGGCATGCTCGTCGGTGTCGTCGAGGAGGTCGGCCCGGAGTCGCCCCTCGGGCTGAAGGTCGGGGACAAGGTCGCGACGCTGGTGTCGCTGACGCTGACGCCGCTGGTGATCGAGGACGGCCTCGCGCGTTGGACCGGAGAGGACGAGCAGGTGCCGTGCGACGGCTACGCCATCCTGTTCGGCCGTTCGATCGCCGCGGTTCTGCCCGACGACCTCGCCCCCGAGCTCGCGCTCTCGGTGATGGACGTGTGCGGCGCCCCGGCGCTGACCCGGCGGGTCGTCTCGGAGCGCTATGCGGGTGGTGTGGTCGCCGTGATCGGTGGTGGCGGCAAGTCCGGCTCGCTGTCGCTGGCCGCGGCCCGCGACGCGGGCGCCGGCCACCTGATCGGCATCGTCCCGACCGAGACGGAGGCCGAGCGCCTTCGCGAGGCGGGCCTGGCCGACGAGGTCGTGGTCGCCGACGCCCGCAACCCGGTCGCGCTGCGTGACGCCGTCGCCAAGGCGGGCGGTCCAGCCGACGTCACCGTCGTCTGCGTGGACGTACCCGGCTGCGAGGGTGGAGCCATCCTCGCCACCGCCGACCGGGGCACCGTCATCTTCTTCTCGATGGCGACCTCGTTCTCCGCCGCCGCGCTCGGCGCCGAGGGCCTCGCCGCCGACGTCACGATGCTCGTCGGCAACGGCTACGTGCCCGGGCATGCCGCCTACGCGCTGGATCTTCTCCGGGCGAACCCGGGCGTCCGGACGCTCTTCGAGGGCAGACTGGCGCCGTGACCTGCATCATGCTGCGCAACGGTGTGATCCACACCGGCCTGGCCACGGACGGACCTGTCTCGGCGATGGCCGTCGAGGACGGGCGCATCGTCTGGACCGGCACCGACCCCACTGCATTCACGCGAGCAGGCTTCGCGGTTCCCGACGAGGTGGTCGACCTCGGCGGGCGCCTGGTCACGCCTGCCTTCGTCGACAGTCATGTCCACGTCGTCGAGACCGG
This sequence comes from Nocardioides sp. NPDC059952, assembly GCF_042730435.1. Lineage (NCBI taxonomy): Bacteria > Bacillati > Actinomycetota > Actinomycetes > Propionibacteriales > Nocardioidaceae > Nocardioides > Nocardioides sp. NPDC059952. Next base: position 88,017 of record NZ_JBHWLY010000014.1, read on the forward strand.
GGAGCAGATCCTCGGCCTCGACCTCGTCGGCACGCCCAGCCGGGACGCGGTGCTCGAGAAGCTCGCCGCGTACGTCACGGGCCTCGGCCCCGACGCCCTGGTCATCGCCCAGGGTTGGGACGAGACGCTCTGGCCCGACCCGACCCTGCCGACAGCGGCCGAGCTCGACCGCGTCTCGGGCGGGCGCAAGGTCTATCTCAACCGCATCGACGGCCATTCCGCGGTGGTGTCCAGCGCGCTGATGATTGAGGTGCCCGGGATCACCGGGCTCGCGGGCTGGACGCCGGACGGGCGTGTGGAGCGGGAGGCGTTGCGTGCGCTGCTGCCGCTGCTGGCCGACCTCACCCCCGCCGGCGATGCCCAGCGCGGTGCGCGTGCGGCGTTGCGGACCATGGCCGGCCTGGGCATCGGTGCCTTCCACGACAACGCGGGGCCCGACATCGGCCCCGAGTCGGACCTGACCGCCGTCCAGTCCGAAGCCGCGGCGGCCGGCCTGCACGGCACCTACTACTGGGGCGCCCACCTCGGCTTCGGCGACCTGGACCGTCTCGACGACCTCTCCGGTCTCGCCGGCGACCTCAGCGCGGACGGCTCGATCGGGTCCCGAAGCGCAGCCATGACCAGCGACTATGCCGACCTGGCCGGTCACCGTGGCCACGCCTACCTCGCCCCGGAGCAGATGGCTGAGCACATCATCGGCTGCACCCGGCGCGGGGTACAGGCAGGCTTCCACTGCATCGGCGACCAGGCGATCGACAACATCGCCCGGGCGTTCCGGCTCGCCGCCCGAGCGCTCGGCCCCGACGCGGTGAGAGCCCGGCGCCACCGGCTCGAGCACTGCGAGCTGCCCTCGCCGGCCGCGATCGAGACCTTCGCCGACCTGGGCGTGGTCGCGAGCGTGCAGCCGATGTTCGACGGTCTGTGGGGTGGCCCCGACCGGATGTACGCCGCCCGGCTGGGGGAGCGCTGGCAGGAGATGAACCCGTTCCGGACCCTGCTCGACGCCGGCGTACGCCTCGCCTTCGGCTCCGACTCGCCGGTCACGCCGCTGGACCCGTGGGCGGCATTGCACGCGGCCGTTCACCACCGCACGCCCGGCCAGGGCATCACCCCGGCCGAGGCGTTCGCCGCCCACACCGCCGACGGCTGGTACGCGGCCGGCATCGACGACGCCGGCACGCTGGCCGTGGGTCAGCGGGCGACGTACGCCGTGTGGGACCGCACCGCGTTCCCCGACCTGACCGCACCCGACGTCGCCGACGTCATCACTTCCTGCCTGCAGACCGTCGTCGACGGCAGGACCGTATTCGAGAAGGACCGATCCGAGAAGGAGGGTGTCCGGTGAGACTGGATCTGGACCCACGCACGATCGCCCACGCCCGCGCACTGGCCGCGAAGGTCGGCGACCCGATCGTCGAGATGGCCACCAAGCACACCACCGTCGCCGTCGAGCGGGCCACGCTGCGGCTGGCCGGGCTCGCCGGCGCCGACCCGGACGGCACCCCGTGGGTCAACCACCTGGTCGACGCGGTGCGCGCCGACATCGGGCTGGAGCACGGGGTCGCGCTGCCGGTCTGGCAGGCGCTGGCCGGTCACGGCAACGATCTCTCGCGCCTCGCCGAGGAGGCCGCCGCCGGCCAGGTCACCTTCCGCCTGCCCGAGGGCGCCGAGGCCGAGCTGGCCGCCAAGCACGCCCGCGAGGCGGTCGGTGCCGGCATCGCCCGGCTCGATGCCAGCCGGGTGGCGCGCGAGCGAATGATCGCCGAGATCGGCGACGCGCCCCGCAAGCCGTGGATCTATCTGATCGTGGCCACCGGTGACATCTACGAGGACATCCCGCAGGCGCAGGCGGCCGCACGCGAGGGCGCCGACATCATCGCGGTGATCCGCTCGACCGGCCAGTCGCTCCTCGACTACGTGCCCGAAGGCGCCACCCGGGAGGGGTTCGCCGGGACGTACGCGACCCAGGAGAACTTCCGGCTGATGCGGGCCGCGCTCGACGAGACCTCCCGCGAGCTCGGCCGCTACGTCCGGCTCACCAACTACGCGAGCGGGTTGTGCATGCCCGAGATCGCCGCGCTGGCGGGCATGGAGCGCCTCGACATGATGCTCAACGACTCGATGTACGGGATCCTGTTCCGCGACATCAACCCGGTGCGTACGTTCGTCGACCAACGGCTCTCCCGCCAGATCCACGCGCGGGCCGGGATCATCATCAACACCGGCGAGGACAACTACCTCACCACCGCCGACGCGGTCGAGGCGGCGCACACAGTCACCACGAGCCAGCTGCTCAACGAGTACTTCGCCAAGGAGGCCGGCCTCGAGGACTGGCAGCTGGGTCTGGGCCACGCCTTCGAGATCAACCCCGATGTGCCGGACTCGTTCCGCCTCGAGCTCGCGCACGCGCTGCTGGCGAAGACGATCTTCCCCGACGCCCCGCTGAAGTGGATGCCCCCGACGCGGCACATGACCGGCGACATCTTCAAGGGCTACCTGCTCGACGGGTTCTTCAACCTGGCCGGCGCGATGACCGACCAGGGCATCCTGCTGGTGGGGATGATGACCGAGGCGGTCGTGACGCCATGGATCTCCGACCGCGACCTGGCCCTGCAGAACGTCCGGTACGTCATGGACGCGGCAGGTCGCCTCGGCGAGGACTTCCACCCGGCCCCTGACGGGTTCATCGCCAACCGGGCGCGCGAGGTCCTGGGGGAGTCGATCGACCTGCTCGGGAAGATCATCGACGAACCCAACGGGCTGCTCGACGCGATCGCCGACGGCACCTTCGGCCTGATGAAGCGCCCCGCTGACGCAGGCAAGGGCCTCGAGGGCGTCGCCGAGAAGTCCGAGGCGTACTACAACCCGGCTAGCGCCGAACTCGACAAGCAGAGCCTGGAGGGCAAGTGAGCATCATCCGACCGTACGGCGACACCACCGGCGACGGGATGGTGCAGGTCTCCTTCACGTTGCCGATCAAGCACAGCAAGGTCGCCGACGGCGCCGCGCTGCAGCTGGCCAACAAGATGGGTATGGAGCCGGCGATGGTCGTCCATTCCAAGCCGATGGGCGACGACTTCACCTTCTTCGTCGTCTACGGACAGGTGAAGCACCTCGTCGACACCGACAAGGTGCAGGTCGTCGAGCGTGACTTCCCGCTGCTGACGCCGAAGGAGGCCAACGCGGTGATCAAGGAGACCCTGCGGCGTCCGATGGTCGTCGTCGGCGCCTGCATCGGCACCGACGCCCACACCGTCGGGATCGACGCGATCCTCAACATCAAGGGTTTCGCGGGGGAGAAGGGGCTGGAGTACTACAAGGAGATCGAGGTCGTGAACCTCGGCGCCCAGGTCTCGGTGCCTTCCCTGGTCGAGGCTGCCGTCACCCGGCGCGCCGACGCCGTTCTCGTCTCCCAGGTCGTCACCCAGCGCGACGCGCACCTGCTCAATACCCGGGAGATGTCGGCGGCGTTCCGCGAGGCCTACCCGGCGGGGGAGCGGCCGCTCCTCGTCGCGGGTGGTCCACGATTCGACGAGTCGATGACCACCGAGCTCGGCGTCGACCGCATCTTCGGCCGCGGCACCACCCCCGCCGAGGTCGCCTCCTACCTCGTCCACCGCACCACCGCGAAGGAGCCCGCCGCATGACCCTCCCGAACGCCGGCCCGGAGGTCGGCACCAAGGTCGTCCACCGCCGCTACGTCCCCTACTCCCACGCCCACTACGCCGGGAACCTGGTCGACGGGGCCTACAGCCTGGGTCTCTTCGGCGACGTCGCGACCGAGATGTGCATCCTCACCGACGGTGACGAGGGTCTGTTCGCCTCCTACGACGACGTGCAGTTCAAGGCCCCCGTGCGTGCGGGCGACGTCCTGGAGATCACCTGCGAGCTGATCAAGGCCGGGACCCGGTCGCGGGTGATGGCGTTCGCGGTGTACGTCGTGGCCCGAGGAGCCGCGACCGAGGCCCGTCCGGGGGCCGCTGAGATCCTGGGGGAGTCGCTGCTCGCCACCTCCGCGCGAGGTACTGTCGTCGTTCCCTGAGTGTCGTAACGAGTACGCGAAGACGACACGCCGAGGTTCCTCGCGAATTCTTCACTTTCTCACGCCCGCAAGGCTGTGGCTGACCTGCGAAAACACTTGTTTCCGCAGGTCAGAGCCGTGTTGACTTCCGCAGAGCCAGCGGGTGATGGTGTCAGCGTTCGCCCATGCAGAGTTGCGGCCGGCGGACCGGCGCTCGACGAATCGGGTCGGGGGTGTCGAGCCAGGCATGCCTTCGACACGTTTTCGTGGGCGCGGTCAACGGCCGCGAGGGCAACGCGGGAGGGCCGAGGCGCCCTTAGACAACGATCGTCCCCTTGTCTCCAGCAGGGATCGGAACGGCCCGAAGAACGCCTTGGTGCTCCCGCGGCTCTGCTGATTGGCATTCGAGCATGTGACCAACGGCCGGATATCCTGTGATCTCCACCCCCATTCCTTGACAAGGCCGGCGTACGTGACGAACGAGCAGCTTCCACCCTGGACCGAGATCGGCCGGGCGGTGATGGTCATCCCGACCTACAACGAGGCGGACAACCTCGCCTGGATCGTCGGGCGGCTGCGCAAGGCGCAGCCACGCCTCGACGTCCTGGTCGTCGACGACGGCTCACCCGACGGCACCGGCACGATCGCCAACGAGCTGGCCGACAACGACGACCAGATCCACGTGCTGCACCGCACCGAGAAGGCCGGGCTGGGCGCTGCCTACCTGCACGGGTTCGGATGGGCCCTCGAGCAGGGCTACGACGTCGTGGGCGAGATGGACGCCGACGGCTCGCACCAGCCCGAGGAGCTCCACCTGCTGCTGGAGGCGCTCACCTCTGCCGACCTGGTGATCGGCGCGCGCTGGGTTCGCGGCGGCTCCGTGGTCAACTGGCCCATGTCACGCCGCCTGCTCTCGGTCGGCGGCAACCTCTACGTCCGGCTCCTGCTCGGCATCGGCGTCCACGACGCCACCGCGGGCTACCGCCTCTTCCGGCGTACGACGCTGGAGAAGCTGCAGCTGAACAGCGTCGAGTCGACCGGCTATGTCTTCCAGACCGAGATGGTGACGCGCACGCTGCGGGCCGGCCTCACCGTCAAGGAGGTCCCGATCCAGTTCATCGAGCGCGTCCGGGGCGAGTCGAAGATGAGCCCCGGGGTCGCCGCCGAGTCGATGCGCCGGGTGACCCGCTGGGGCCTGGCCGAGCGTCGTGACCAGCTGCTTCGGCTGCTGCGTCGCTTCGGGCTGGACCGTCTCGTGGGAGGCCGTCGATGACCACCCGACGCCGCAGGTTCTCCTGGGTGCTGGTGCTCCTGTTCCTGGTGTTGCCGCTGGCCGAGCTGTTCGTGCTCATCCAGGTCGGCCAGGTCATCGGCGTGTGGTGGACGATCCTGCTGCTGATCGCCGATTCGATCTTCGGGGCCTGGCTGATGCGTCGCGAGGGCGCCCGGGCCTGGTCCGCGCTGTCGACGGCCCTGTCCACCGGCAAGCTTCCCTCCAACGAGATCGCCGACGGCGCGCTGATCCTGCTCGGTGGCGCGCTGATGCTCAGCCCCGGATTCGTGACCGACATCTTCGGCATCGTGCTGATCCTGCCGTTCACCCGGCCGTTCTTCCGCCGCATCCTGGCCACGGTCGTGCAGAAGCGCCTCGTCACCGCGGCCATGCCCTCGACCTTCGGTCCCGGGCCCCGGCCCCGTAACGACGACATCGTCACCGGCGAGGTCATCGACAAGGACAACCCGGCCTGAGATTCGCCGACGG